>DSBM01000171.1 GCA_011049425.1 Candidatus Aminicenantes bacterium | reverse complement strand
GGGATCACCCAGGCGCCGCGGCTTTTGCCTTTGCGCAAAAGAATCAGGGTGATGGCTCCCCACAGCAGCATCATCAGGTCGCCGCGGCCCACCACCCAGGTCACATTGCCGGGATTGATGGGAGAGGCGGCAAACAAAGCGGTTGCCGCCAGTGCGGCAAAGCGGCTTCCCCCCCAGGTGCGGATCAACACGAAAAGTGTTACCAGAAGGCAGAGAAAAACAAAGATGTTGGTTGCGCGCAAGGTGGCGGGAGATAACCCCCACAGGCGCTTTTCGAGCATAAAGGAAAGGGTGACCAGCGGGCGGTAGTACATGCTCTGGTTGTCCATGCCGAACTGGCCGTAGATATAGCCGCTCGTGAACGCGTCCGCCAGCGGCCGCTCCTGGGTGAGCAGGATGCTGTTGCTTAAAAAATCCCGGGTGTCCCAGATGGCTTCGTATTTCAGGGTCGGCAGGTAGAGGGCGGCCGTTCCGGCCAGGATGGCGGCAAGCAGCAGGTAAGTGGACCAGCGGCGCATGCGCAGCTATTTTAACCCATCCCGTTGTTCCGGGCAATGGCGCCGGCGTTTACTCAAGGGGCGGCTTCTGATATGATTGGCGGCATGAGTATTCTGGATGAGATCCCGCATTGGCGGCGGGGAAGGGAATTTCTGGGTGTGCGGGTTCCGGTGATCAGCGGGGCGATGACGTGGATCAGTACGTCGGGTCTGGTAAAAGCCGTGGGTGAGGCCGGCGGCCTGGGCGTATTGGCCGGCGGCAACATGCCGGTGGACCTGTTTGCCGCCGAGATCCGGAAACTCCGGGAGTGGGGCGGCCGCTTTGCCGTCAACCTGATCACCCTGGCCCCCAACTACTCCGACCACCTGCAGGTGGCCGCAAAGATGAAAGTACCCATGGTGGTGTTTGCCGGCAGTTTCCCGCGCAAGTCCGAGGTGGAAGCGGCGCGGGCCTCGGGCGCGCGTGTGCTGTGTTTCGCCTCCACGGACTCCATCGCCCGGCGCATGATCGGTTACGGCGCCCACGGCCTGGTCCTGGAAGGAAGCGAGGCGGGCGGGCATATCGGTCATGTGTCCACCATGGTGCTGTTGCAGCAGGTGTTGTTTGCCTTTCCGGAAATACCGGTGTTTGTCGCCGGCGGGATCGCCACGGGACGCATGATGCTGCACCTGTTCCTGATGGGGGCGGCGGGTGTGCAGATGGGAACCGTATTTGCCATGTCAACCGAAAGCCCGGCCCACCCGGCGTTCAAAGAACGCTTTTGCCGCGCGCGTTCACGCGAAGCGTTCGCCACGCCGCAGTACGATTCCTCTCTGCCCGTGGTGTCCGTACGGGCGTTGAAAAACAGGGGCACCGATGATTTCGGCCGCCTGCAACTGCGTTTGCTGCGGCAGATTGAACAGGGGTGCATGAACCGCGTGCAGGCCCAGTACGAGGTCGAGAAGTACTGGGTGGGGGCGTTGCGTGAAGCCGTGCAGACGGGTAACGTCGACCGGGGATCGCTGATGGCGGGCCAGAGCGTGGGCCTGGTGGATACAATCCGCCCGGTAAAAGAGATCATGGCCAACCTGGTCCGGGACGCGGAAAAAGAGCTGGTGTCCGTGCGGCGTATGCTGTGCAACCGGGATTGACGACGTCTGCTGAAAGCCGTACAATAACGCCATGGAATTAACAGAGATCCGCGACCAATTCGAGGAACTACGCCGCAAGTCCGTTGATCTCAGGGGGTTTCTTTGACCTGGATCGCAAGGCGCAGCGATTAAAGGAAATTGAACACCAGCTCACCGACAGCGATATCTGGAACCACCCGCGCAAATCCACCGTGCTGCTGAAGGAAAAAAAGCGCCTGGAAACCGACCTGGCGCTGGGCAAGCGCTTTGAAAACGATATCGCCGAGATCGAAACCTACCTGGACCTGGCGGCCGACGATTCCGAGTTGCTGGCTGAATTGGAAACCGAGATGGAGCGGTTTTCCGGGTTTATCGAAAAGACCGAAATCCGCAACTACCTGAGCGGCGATCATGACCTGAACAATGCCTTCCTGTCGATCCATCCCGGCGCCGGGGGCACGGAGAGCCATGACTGGGCGGAAATCCTGTTGCGCATGTACCTGCGCTTCGCCGAGCGCATGGAATACAATACCGAGATCGTGGAAATCCTGGCCGGAGAAGAGGCGGGCATCAAGAGCGTGACCGTGCGCATGGACGGGGAGTACGCCTACGGCTACCTGAAGCAGGAGATCGGTGTGCACCGTCTGGTGCGGATTTCGCCCTTTGACGCCGCCGGCCGCCGCCATACGTCATTTGCCGCCGTGTTCGTCTACCCGGAAGTGGACGATCGCATCGAGATCGAACTGGACCCCAAGGACCTGCGCGTCGATACCTACCGCGCGTCCGGGGCGGGCGGACAGCACGTCAACCGCACCGATTCAGCCGTGCGCATCACCCACTTGCCCACCAATACCGTGGCCCAATGCCAGAGTGAACGTTCCCAGCACCAGAACCGTGAACGCGCCATGAACCTGATGAAGGCCAAGCTCTACGATCTTGAGCTGAAAAAAAAGAACAAGGAACGGGACCGGATGGAAAATGAAAAAGGCGAAATCGCCTGGGGGAACCAGATCCGTTCCTATGTGTTGCAACCCTATCAAAGCATCAAGGATCACCGCACCGGGCTGGAGATCGGAAATACCCAGCGGGTACTGGACGGTGATATCCTGACGTTTATCAAGGCATCCTTGAAGCAACGCTAGCCATTGCCGTCTCCTGTCCCGCCCGGGAGGGAGGATGTCGCGCACCGGAGAAGAGTATTTCCCCCTGGGGCTGGTGTGCGCGGGAGCGGCGGCGCATCTCAAACTTCCCGGAATGCTGTTGTGGGTCACTGCGTTGGTCCTGGCCGCCGTGTTCCTCTTGCTGCTGCGCCACCGTCGCTTCGGGCTCCTTTCGCGTGTCTGCCTGGCCCTGGCCCTGGCATTGGTCCTGGCGGCGGGCTTTGTCCAGGCGCGACAAAATTACCTGCGCGTGCGGGCTTTCCCCCTGCCCCTCAACGATTACATTGATGTCAGCGGCCGCCTGGCGGCGTATCCCACGGTCGAACAGCGGGATTCGATCCTGTTGCTGGATGTTTCCCGGGTCTCTTTTCACCGCCGCAGCCTGCGGGTAACGTTTCGTCTGCGCCTGCGGGTGCCCGGAAACCATCGCCGCCTGGTTCGGGGTGACCGGCTTCGGATTTCAGCCCGGGTGCGCCCGGCGGACCTGTATTACATGTCGCGGGGGATTCACTTTGTCGGCCGCTCGAAATCGGCCCTGCAGGTGCAACGCATAGCGCGGGGGCCCCTGGTCTGGAGGATTCTGGGGCGTTGGCGGCGCGTGCTGCGTTCCCGCCTGGAAGAGCGTTTCAACGATGGATCCGGGGCAATCTCCGACCGCGGAGCGCTGCTGGAGGCGCTGTTGCTGGGCGACCGCGGGCGGGTATCTTCCAGCCTGCAAGAAGCGATGCTGGATGCCGGGGTGTTTCACTTGATGGCCATATCCGGCGCCCATGTCGGCATTCTGGCCCTGGTTGTCCTGGGCGGGCTGTCGCTTCTGGGCGTGCGCGCGCCGCTGCAACTTGCGCTTGCCGCGGTGGCGCTGCTGGGGTACCTGGCCATAACGGATTTTCCCGTTTCCGCGGTCCGCGCCGGCGTGATGGCGTGGATGGTGTTTCTGGGAAAAGCGTGGCACCATCCGGCCAACGCGCTGCGCTGCCTTTCGTTTGCCGGGCTGCTGATATTTGCCGTCTCGCCTTTGTGCTGCCTGAGCCCCGGCTTTGTGCTGACTTTCGCCCTGGCCGCGGCCATCCTGCTGGGGCGCGGCCTGGCGAAGCGTTTGCCCCGGTTCCTGCCGCGCGCGGTTCGCGAAGGGGTCAGCGCGGGGTTGAACGCCGGTTGCATCTCGATTCCCTTGACGCTGCTGTTTTTTCAGCGTTTTTCATTGATCGGCCCGCTGGCCGGCATGCTGCTGTTGCCTCTTTGCGTTCCCGTCATGGCCCTGGCGTTGCCCATGATGGCATGTTGCCTGGTTCTGCCGTTTCTGGTTGCATGGTTACTCCAGGGGCTGGACCTGCTGCTAGAGGTTTTTTTTGCCGGCATTAACGCCGCCGCCCGGCTGGGAACCTCAATTTTTCGGCCCGCGCCCGCCCTGGCGGTAACGCTGCTGACAGCTTTGCTTTTTCTGGTTGCGCACCATGCGTCGCGGTCGTGGTTGCGGCGCGCGGCCGCTGTGTTGTTGCTGGCCGTGCTCTTTATGCAGGTGCGGCCGCATGCGGTTTATCGGCCGCAGCGGCTGGAGGTGTTTTTCGTGGATGTGGGGCAGGGGGATTGCACCTGCGTGGTGTTTCCCGGGGGTGATGCGTTGCTGATCGACGGCGGGGGCAGCCGTTACAGCGATTTTTCCGTGGGGCGGCGCATTGTGTTGCCGTTTCTGTTGCGGCAACGCATCCGCGTGCGCTGGGTGGCGGTTTCCCATTTTCATCCCGATCATGCCGCCGGCATCGTAGACCTGATTCCCCTGCTGCGGCCGGATGAAGTATGGATCTCTTCGGCTCCGCGCGGCCACCCCCTCTGGCACCGCCTGGCCAAGGCGGCAAACGGTGTTTCGCGCATCCGCCGTGTGCTCGCGGGGACGGTATTGGAAACGGCGGGCTGCCGGGTCACCTGCCTGTTTCCGCACAAGCTCAGCCGCGCGCC
>DSBM01000170.1 GCA_011049425.1 Candidatus Aminicenantes bacterium | reverse complement strand
GAAATTCAAACCACGGAATACACGGAAAGAGGAAACGAGGTATCAGGTGACAGGAGGCAGGTGGCAGGTAGGCAGGAAAAAAACAGCGGGGCGTATGGCATACGCACAAATGTAGCGGTTCGCAAACCGCCCGTACGCCTGCCTCCTGTTATCTGTCACCTTTTTTCACTTCTTCCCTCTTCAACTTTTCAACTCTTCAACTCTTCAACTTTGGTTAAATCCTCGTCAATCCCTGGGTCTGCAGCAACTCGTTTGTGGGAACGCCGTTGTTGTCCCAGCCACGCTGCTTGTAGTAGGCGTCCAGCCACTGGTTGAACTTTTCCGGAGTCAACTTGCGATCCTTGAAAATCCCGGCGATATGGGTTTCTTCCAGATAACGCCGCGGCACGCGATCATCCGCGCGTGTGCGGCCGTTTCTCAAGTTGAACATGCGCGCCAGGGCAAAGATGCGCGCCCCCGCGGCCATCAGCTTCTCGGGAGTCATGGGAATGCCTGTTGCCGCCTCATAAAGCGGTGCCAAGCGGTCATTTCCGTAGGGCACAAAATCACAGACAATCAGGGAGTTGCGCAGGTTGACCTCATCCTGGGCGTTGGCCACGTACTCCGGCGTGTTCTTAAAATCCAGTTCACCGTTCATTTCCGCCGTGGCCGACCAGATCCGCGTATGGCTGGCAAAATCCGCCGTAGCCAGACCCAGCGCCATGGATGCGGAGCCCTTGATGTTGACTCCCGACAACTCCATGCCCGCGGTCTGCAGGGCGAAATAATCACTTTCCTTGCCGATCTTTTGCGAAGCGATGCGGGTGCCTTCCGCCAGAAGGTCGCCCAGGCCGCGTCGCGCCGCGATGCGTCGCACACAATCCAATAGAGCCGGGCCGTTGCCGAAGGCGAGTTCCATGCCGTCTGTATCTGAACCGGTAAGGATGCCTTTCTCATAGGCTTCCATAGCAAAAGCGATGGTCGCGCCCAGTGAGATGGTGTCCAGTCCGAGGTCGTCCGCCAGCAGGTTGGCTTCCATCAAGACCTCGGGATCAGAAATACCGCAGTTACTGCCCAGCCAGGCAACGGTTTCGTATTCCGGTCCTTCCAGTTCGCGGTCACTCCATTTCGCCACCTTGGCGCATTGAATGGCGCAATTAAAGCATCCCTTGCTTTTCCAGCCGTAGTGCTCGCGGAAGTACTCAGAAGTCAACGTCGCATAGCCTTCGAATTGACCGTCCCGGCAATTGCGGGTGGGCAGGAACTGTCCCTGTTCGTGACCCGCACGGGTCCACCAGTTGGTACCGTGGGTATAGCGCAATTGGCGGTTGGGGTGGGCCACCACATCCTTGGTTAACTGAGCGGCCAGTTCGCGAAACAGTTTCTCATCATGATAGGTGATTTTCTCTTCGCCGCTGAACGCGACCGCCTTGAGCTGTTTGGATCCCATGACCGCGCCCGCACCGCCACGTCCAAACTGGCGGTGGCGACTGGTGCCGATTACGCTGAATCGCACCCGGTTCTCACCGGCGGGACCAATGCAGGCCACCCGGCTGCCGGGGATTCTTTTCAGAAGCTCGTCTTCCGTATCAAACTTACCTTTTCCCCACAAACGGCGCGCGTCCAGAAAGTCCACCTTCAGCGGAGAAACATGCAGCACCACGGGGGACGCGCTTTTGCCCCTGATTACCAGGGCGTCGATGCCGGCGCGTTTCACCTGAGGGCCGAGATGCCCCCCAACGTGGGAGTCCAGGCAGGAACCGGTCAGGGGGGATTTCGTCACCAGCGCCATTCTTGCCGATGTCTGCACCAGGCTTCCCGTAAATGGACCGGTCACGAAAATCAAGGGGTTTTCAGGCGAGAAGGGGTCCTGGTCGACCAGTCCCATATCCACCATCATCTTTAAGCCCAGCCCCTTGCCTCCCAGCCAATGTGGATACAGCGACATATCAACGGGTTGGTAATGAAAGGTCTGCTCCGTCAGGTCCACATACAGCACGCGCTTCATAATACTCGACACCATGGTTACCTCCTGATTGGTGACTTGCAGGTTTTCATGTAAGATCAACTCGAGCGGTGAATGGTCAACAGGTCGGTTAATATGGAAAAACCCGTTTCCTTGCGGCCGGCACCCGGGCCCACGATCGAAACATCTTTCAGCAGATCCGTCACCACGGTCAACGCGTTGGTGGCTCCGGAGACCCCGGCCAGGGGATGGTCCAGGGGCACCATCTCCGGCTTAACCGATGCCGAAACATCGTTACCGTTGCGCTCCACCGCTCCGATCAATTTCCAGCGTTTGCCGCTTTTGCGGGCCGTTTCGATATCCGTTGGAGTGATGGCGGTAATGCCGGTACACGACACATTTTCAATCGGCAGATCCGCGCCCATCACCACGTTGGCCAGGATCGCGACCTTGGCGCGGGCGTCATATCCCTCCACATCTCCGGTGGGATCCGCTTCCGCGTAGCCCAACTCCTGGGCCTTGGCCAGCGCGTCATCATAAGCCATGCCATCTTCCATGCAGGTGAGAATGTAGTTGGTGGTGCCGTTGAGGATTCCCCGCAGCGATTCCACCCGGCAACCCTGCAACGGGCCGTCCATTAAATTCAGCACCGGTGTACCGCTCATCACGGTTCCCTCAATCAGGAAGCGCACGCGGTTTTTTGCCGCCAGCGCGGAAAGGTTGCGGAAATGCAGCGCGGCGGGCCCCTTGTTGGAGGTAACCACGTGGCGGCCTTTCTCCAGGGCGTAACGGCAGTGGGAAACCGCGGGTTCACCGTCGCTGAGGTTGGTGTAGGTCATCTCCACGACCACGTCCGCATCACATTCATCCAGGAATTGCTTGACGTCCCCCTCCAAACGATGGGTTTTCAAACAACCATTTGCGGCTTCCTTCAGCAGAACACGGGGATCCAGTCCCTGCGCATGACAGACCGTACCGAAGCGGTTGTCGCACACACCCGTGATCTTCCACTGGTAACCGTAGCGCTCGTGCAATTCGGCCGCTTTTTCCTGCAGGATTTCCACCAGACCTTGTCCTACGGTTCCGAAACCGATAAGGGCGATTTTCTGTGTCATTGACTCACTCCTAAAGGGAAATTGCCATTCCCGCCGGCGCCGTTCCGTTGCCTGCGGCGCCCGCGGGAACGATGGGGACGGGCCGGGAGATAACTCCCGGCCCGCCCGGGTCACGCCTCCGGTGATTACCGGAGTTTGAAGTCAAAACCTTTCGAGAAAAAGATGTAACCACCGTAACTGGAGTCGTCACCCTTGTTCAGAGTCTTGGAGAAGTGATCGCCGGGTTTCCAGACCCCGAATGTACCGCCCACGTCGATGCCCTTGATGTTGGTCATCGCCATGACGGCGATTTCATAACCCATATCCTTGTCACCCACGGCCAGCTTGTGTTTGCCGTATTTGTAGAAATCCAGCCGCAGGGAGACGTTCTTGATTTTGTAACCCACGTGCGCATTCAACGAGGTCACGTTGGTCATCAGGTATTCAAAAGGAGCCAGCAGGCTGAATCCAGCAATTGTGGCGCACATGTGCGCGGGCCCCAGACCGACCCAGCCTTTGTAAAAGCCGCCGGTGTAGGGGTTGTGCAAAACCGCTTCGTAGGTGCCGTTTTTGTTGTCGGCGTAGTTGTCGTCACCGGAAGCGATCACGTAACCGGCTCCGACGTTAAGGCCGGAATCGGTCGTGTAATCCGCCTTGAGGATCATGCCGAAACCGTTGTAATCCTGGTCCCAGGCATTGCTGCCGAACATCTGGACGTATTCGAGTTTGAGGGCCAGACCTTTGACGAGGCTGGCGCTCACATCCGCCCCGATCCACATCGGTGTATCTTCACCGAACTTTTTGTAGAACAGGTAGGGACTGACGGTGAACTTGTCCAGCTTCAAGGTGGCGTAAGCACCCCAGACATTCCAGTCGTCGGTCGCCTCGGGGTTGCGGGATCCGGGAGTCGGGTTAAACGCCATTTCATTCCAACCGGCGTTGTCCTGCCCCTTGCGGTAGAACAAGTCCAGCGACCAGTTCTTTTCAGCCGCGAACAGTTGATATCCGGTGGTGCCGTCTTCGCCGCCGTCAAAAGCCACCAGGCCTTCGCCGTAGGCGAAGCGGAACTTGCCGACCCGGAGAGAGAATGGACCGATCAGTTTTTTGATATCCAGGTAGCCTTCCAGCAGCCGGGCACTGGGATCCAGGGGAGCCGTGTAAATGGGTTGCATCCCATAGGGGCCCCAGGCGCCCAGCTTGGCATATACGCTCGCGCCTTCCCAGTCGGCTTTCATCCACATGCTGCCGTGGCCGTAGTTGTAGTTGTAGGAGTCGCCGGAGCCGTCAACAGTCACACCGCCCGCGGTGTAGTCGCTGTTGTTGAAATCGGTATTGCCCCACATAAAGGTGTACCAGTAAAATGTAACACCCCCGGTGATCTCGGGACCCTTGTCGGCGCCATCCGCCCACAGTCCCGGGCCAGCCGTCATCAGGCATACCGCAGCCAGTACAATCATTAGTCGTTTCATCTTGATTCAACCTCCACTTTTTTCATATCCCGTGTTGAGTTGCAGTCGGCCGGACAGATTACTTGTTGGGAACAATGGCGAACACGCGTGCCGGGAAACCAGACCCATGCAGGGCCTTGGGCCAGCTTGCCACCACCAGGCCACCGTACTCGGGAAGCTGATCCAGGTTCGTCAAGAGTTCGATCTGGTACTTGTCCTGGGCCAATACGTAGTATTCGCCTTCGTAGTTGTCTTTGGTGGTTTTGAAGCCGGGATCCGTGTCGGTGGGTTCATGTCCGTTGGCCATGATCTTGCGTGTCTCGTACAAGTACTTCAGCACTTCCATGCTCCATCCGGGATAATGGGCCACGCCGTTTTCATCCTTGTTCTGCATCTTTTCCATGGAGGGCCAGCGCTTGGACCAATCCGTACGCATGGCGCAGAAGGATCCTTCCGGCACGGGGCCGTACTTCTTTTCCCAGGCCTTGACATCGTCCATGGTGATCATGTAGTCGGGATTTTTCGCAACCTTTTCATGGACATCAAACACCACCAGCGGCAAAAGCATCTCCGTCACGGGGATATCGCTCAGGGAACGCAATCCCTTGACGAAATGGTTGGGCGGATCCACATGGGTGCCCCATTGTCCCACATGGGTGTACTGATGCACCAGGAAGCCGTAGCCGTCGGAACCCACACCCGGATCATAATGGTACAGGAGATTGGTGTCATAAGTTCCGGTAAATCCCTTCCAATGTGGAATGTTCTTGTCAAACGCGTGAGTCAGGTCCACCCACTTCATGCCCTGCATGATTTTGTACATGTCCAGCAGGGACATCTCTTTCTTGGCCATGCCCTGGGTGCCCACCAAAAGCAGCACGGACACCAGGAGCGTCATCAGAAGCTGACTTCTGTGTTTCATGAAAAACCTCCTTTTTGGTATTTCCAGGCAGTCGGCCCAGGCGGCAACGGATTCGCACTCGGCCGTACTGTACATCCGTAAGACGACTTTTTTACACTCACTAAAGTTTCACATAATGAAATAGTATTTTATTAATCAAAATCCACACTCATAGTAGTGTCGCAAAAATAGAATGTCAAGCAAATTCCACTAAAGGCGGTTTTTTTGCCAGGCCGACCATTTCGCCCCGGCGCATAGCCGTCATTTATTCATTTCCTTGACAAACGAATCAACGGCCTGCCGCAGGTGTTCACCGATGTGGCGGACACGGTCGCCAGTCATGCGTGACCGTGGGCCCGTCACACTCACGGCACTCATGACCCCCAGGCTTTCAAAAAAGAGCGGCACGCCCACGCACTTCAAATCCTCCTCGTACTCGGAATCATCGATGCTGAAACCCCGCTTGCGGGTTTCATCCAGATCCCGCATCAGTTGTTCCCGCGAAAGAATGGTTCGCGGAGTCAATTTTTCAAAATGAATCTCAGTCAGCAACGTGTCGCGATGTTCCTCGGACATGACGGAAAGAATGGCTTTGCCCAGGCCCGTACAGTACAAGGGGACCTTGGTTCCGGTAAACACCTGGTTGACCAGACTGCGCCCCTTTTCGACGCGTTCCAGGATCATCACCTCTGCATCCGACAATATCCCCACACTGATGGTTTCATTAAACAGAAAACCCAACTCCAACAGGCGGGGGTAAATGCGCTCCAGAATCAAGCGGATCACCGGTACACGGTTGCCCATCTCAAACACCCGCAAACCCAGGGTGTAGCGGTTGTGCTCTTTTTTAACTATGCGATAGCGTTCCAACGTGGACAGGTATCGGTAAGCCGTACTCTTGTTAATTCCCATACGCTCACTCAGTTCCGTCAGATTGATTCCCGCTTCCTGCTCGGATAACAGGACCAATATGCGACACGCATTTTCAATTGAATGGTTGAGACTTGACATCGGACCCTCCCTATGCACTGGAAATATCCACTATTTCATTTCGGGTATACCGATCACCCCGAGCCTCAAAAGAAACTGGATACCAGCATCACCAGAATCAGCGGCGTGGCGATCCAACGCAAAGTGAACGCCCACACATTTTTCAGGCGAAACCGATAACCTTCCTGTTCGATCTCCGCGATCGCCGCTTTCGGTTTCCACACAAAGCCCACGAAAACAGCGATAAACAACGCGCCAAAGGTGTAGCCGTAAGCGCCGAAAATTTTATCCATGGTATCCAGAAAAGACATGCCTAACACCGGGAGTTTTGAAAAGAACTTGCTGCCTCCCTGTGACAGCACCGAGGGAACTCCCAACAGGGCCACGAGTCCACCCAACAACCAGGTGGCTTTGCGCCGGCTCCACTTGCGGAAATCCACCAGGTAACTGACGCCCACCTCCAGCAACGAGATGGTCGATGTCAGGGCGGCGATTACCACCAACAGGAAAAACAAGGCGCCGAACAACGCGCCCAGGGGGATCTTGGAAAAGACCACCGGCAGCACCACAAACACCAGTTCCGGGCCCTGGGCCGGGTTCATGCCGGGAACCGTAAACAGGGTGGGGAAAATAATCAGGCCGGCGATCACCGCCACCAGAGTATCCAGCCCGATGATCCATATGCCGCAGTTTACCAGGCGGTTGGAACGGCGCAGGTAACTGCCGTATGTCAGCATAATGCCCACGCCCACGGAAGTAGAGAAAAACGCCTGGCTGATGGCGCTCATCACCGCGGTCGCGTTGAGTTTGGAAAAATCGGGGTTAAGGTAAAACGCCAGACCTTTCGAAGAGCCTTCCAGGGTAACCGCACGCAGAACCATCAGCACCAGCAGCAAAAAGAGCACGGGCATAAGCATCTTGGCCAGCTTCTCGATACCACCCTGAACCCCGCGCGAAACCACCAGCACGGTAACCAGGATAAAAGCGAAAAACAGCAAGAGCATCAAACCCGGATTGGAGGCGAAATCGCTGAACATCTTTGCCACCAGTTGCTGATCCAGCGGGCGCGAAAAATCACCTCCCACGGCCTTGGCGGCGTAACCAAGGGTCCAACCGGCGATTACGCCGTAATAGGAAAGGACCACGGTACAGATCACCACTCCCATGGCGCCGAACCAATGCCAGCGGGTATTCGGTTTTAAGGCCCGCAGGGCGCAGACCGGGTTCTTGCCGGTGGCGCGACCGATCGCCGCCTCCGCCAGTAAAACACTTAATCCCAGAACAAAGGCGGCCAGAATGTAGATCAGCACAAAGGCGGCGCCGCCGTTGATTCCCGCCTGATAGGGAAAACGCCAGATGTTTCCCAATCCCACGGCGGATCCCGCTGCGACCAGGATGAACGCAGTTTTTGAACCCCAAGAACCTCGATTCGTTTCCATGATCAGCCTCCGTTTCTGTGTCGATTTACCGACGGTACATCTTTAATTCGTGTCGCCGACGGATTCATTTATCTTCCCCTTCTGAGGGGTTGGCCCCGCCCCACCCGTACCGTATAATGGCATTATGATAAAAAAAACAGAATTTCCGCCATTGCCGGCCGCCGTGATGGACGCCTTTAAACAACGCCTCACCCGCCCTGGACACTTTCACAACCACCTGGGCATGAGACTGGTGAATGTCCGTAAAGGCTGGGCCAGAATGGAGATGGCGGTCACCGCGGAATTGATCAATATTTTCGGCCAGGTTCACGGCGGTGCCCTGTTCGCGCTGGTGGATACGGCCATGGGTGCCGCACTGGCGGGACTCCTGGAAACCGGCGAAGGCATGACCACGGTGGAAGCCAAGATCAACTACATCCGTCCCGTAACAGAGAAAATCGTAGTCGCGGAAGCGGCGGTGTTGCACCGCGGTCGCCGTACCGCCGTGCTGGAGGCCCGGGTGATGGACGGCTCCGGCCTGGCGGCGGCCCAGGCGCTCGGCACCTACCTGGTGTTGGAATCCGCTGACGGAAATGTCTCTACGCCCGCATGATTGGTGTCGGGCTGAGTGGTTGACGACTCCTCGCCTGCAGGGTATCATGGTTGCCCCGACCCTCCATGAAAAGGGGAATGGGCCCGGCCGGCCGCAGCCGTCCGGGAGCGAAAACCCGAGGGAACAGAGGCGTCGACCAAATCCGTCGGCCGAAAAAGGCGCAAGCCGATTCCGGCGGGGAGGGCGACCGCTCCGGGCCCATTCCTTATGGGTACCTTGGGGAACACGTCTAATCCTGAATCTCTTTCAGTTCGCGCCAGATTTCCATCTGCTGCGCGTAGTTTTTGGGAAAATTGGGCTGGTACATCAGGTAGGCGGGCACGGGATAACGGGTGCCGCCCTTGTGGTTGGCCGCCAGCCCGGCAACCACGCCTTCCGCCCTTGCCATGGGCAGGTAGAAACTCATTTCACTGTCCTGAACGCCGGCAAACACACGGTCACCGTTGCCGGGAACGTTAAAGGTGCACTTTCCGGACTGCAAAACGGAAATGACGCTGGAACAGCCGAAACGGCACTGGGTCCAGCTGTTGATGCCGCCGCCGCTTTCATAAACCGCTCCGTGAATCAGGCGCATCACCTGGGCGGGCTGGGCGTAAAACACCAGCATATGCGGCTCGAATTCGGCCCGCCCCATGGGCGCCACCAGGATGGCTTCGCATTCATTATAACCAAAGCGGGGGAATTCCTTTTCCAGGGCCTTGCCGGCTTCCAGGTCAGGCGCATAGGCCGGTACCGCCATATTCCCGGAGTCAAAATAGTCGGTGTTTTTGTAAAAGCCGAACAGGGCGGCGCCGGGTGGACAGGCCATGTCTTCGACCCCCATGCAAACGGTCCAGCCGTATTTTCGTGCCATGGTGAATCCCTGGCAGATGGTCACCCTGGTCTTCAGATGTTGATAAGGGCGGCGGCACTTCTCTGGTGCGTTCTCCCCCGGCTGCAACATGCGCAAAGCCAGGGGCGGCGATTGCAGGCGCAGGTATTTCTCAAATTCTTTTTCCAATGTTTGCAGATCCGACATTTTGTCCTCCGGATATCACCTTACTTCATACTGTTCAAGGCAATGACCAGGCGCTGAATCTCGCTGGTGCCTTCGTAAATACGGGTGATGCGCGCATCCCGGTAATAGCGTTCCACCGGAAAATCTTCGGTATAGCCGTAACCGCCGTGAATCTGGATGGCCGTATCGGCACAGAAAGACGCCGTTTCTGAAGCCTTCAATTTGGCCATGGCGGCTTCGCGGGAAAAACGCAGTCCCTGATCCTTCATCAACGCGGCACGATAGGTCAGCAACCAGGAAGCGTCATACTCGGTGTTCATGTCCGCGATCATCCACTGGATGGCTTGAAGCGCCGCGATGGGTTTGCCGAACTGCTCGCGGTTCTTGGCGTACTCCGTGGCCGCCTCGATAGAGGCTTTGGCTACGGCCAGGGCCTGGGTGGCAATGCCGATGCGTCCGCTGTCCAACGCGATCATGGCATACTTGAAACCCTGGTTTTCTTCGCCAAGCAGATTCGCGGCCGGGACCTCGCAATCCTCGAAGATCAGCTCCGAAGTCGTGGCCGTGCGAATGCCCAGTTTGTGTTCCTTTTTGCCGACTCGCCAGCCGGGCATGCTCTTATCGATGATAAACGCACTGATGCCCTTGGTTTTGAGTTCCGATGCCGTCAGTGCGAAAAGAACGATGACATTATCGCAATCCGGATCAAGGGTGCAGAACTGTTTGCTGCCGTTGATCAGGTAGGTGTCACCGCGACGTTCAGCCCGGGTTTTCAAACCGGCGGCGTCGGAGCCCGCTCCGGCTTCGGTTAATGAAAAGCTGCCCACTTTTTTGCCACTGCACAGGTCGGGAAGGTATTTCTGTTTCTGCTCGTCGGAGCCGAACTTGTGGATTGAACCCGCGGCCAGGGAGATGTGAGTGGACATGATCAGCACCAGCGACGCCAGTCCCTTGCCAATCTCTTCCATAGCCAGCATGTACCCCACCGAGTCCATGCCGCCGCCGCCATATTCCTCGGGCAGGGTGATTCCCATCAAGCCGAGTTCACCGGCCTTTTTGAGTATTTCGTGGGGGAATCGGCCTTCTTTCTCCATCTCCGCCGCTACGGGCGTAATCTCATTGGCCGTGAACTTGGCGGCCATGTCGCGCAGCATCTTTTGCTCATCCGTCAAGAGGTAATCCATTCGGCAACTCCTGTCTCCGCATCATCGGAGGTAAATTTCAATTAACAAAATCCAATTTCACTATACGAAATCGACACCAATATGTTATGGTGCCTTTTTGGGATTGTCAAGAAAAAAATAAAGTTAAAATCGGTTTATTCGAGCCACGCCACCGCCTCGTCTTTGCGCGTAGGTGTGGGAGGATCTTGATCGGGCCATCCCACGGTGAGTACGGCCACCAGACGGCGCTGCGGCACCCCCAGGAAAGCCTCCACTTCATTGGCCACCCACAACGGACCGGTCATCCAGCAGGTCCCGAGGCCCGCCTCGTGTGCCAGGAGCGAAAAATTCTGGATGGCCGCGGCCACGCTTTGAACAGCACCTTCCTGGTATTGCGGTATTTCCAGACGCTCAACGGTTACCGCCACCAGGTGAGGCGCATTGCCGAAATGGGTGAAGTATCGACGGATCATGCCCACCATGCTTTTTTTAAACAACGCCGCCAACCGCGGCTGCAGGCGGTCGAACGCGCTGGACATGATGCGGCAGAGGCGGTCGCGGCTGTTTCCGGACACCACGTGAAACATCCACGGCTGGGTGTTCATGGCCGACGGCGCCCATACGGCCTCACGGATCAGGTCCTCCAGGACCGCCCGGTCAACCGGGCGGTCCTGGAAACTGCGGACACTGCGGCGTTGCCGGATCACCTGCCTGAGATCCATTGGCTAATTCAGGGCTTTTTCCAACTCATTTTTCAGCAGGGGCACGATCTCAAACAGATCTCCCACAATGCCGTAATCCGCTTTTTTAAAGATCGGGGCTTCCGGATCCTTATTGATGGCCACGATTACTTTGGATGTCTTCATGCCCACAAAGTGTTGAATGGCTCCGGAAATGCCGCACGCGACATACAGTTTGGGGTTCACGACCTTGCCTGTCTGGCCGACCTGCATGTTGTACTCGGCGAATTCCGCATCCACGGCGGCCCGGGAAGCCCCCAGGCCGGCATTCAACACATCGGCCAGTTCCTGCAACAAGGCGAAATTATCTTTGTTTTTCATTGCCCGGCCGCCGGATACGATCACGGCCGCCTCAGTCAGGTCGATCCTGCCGGCCGCGCCGGCCGCCACTTCCACCACCCGGCAACGGGGGGTCACATCCGCCGCGGAAACGGCGACCACCTCTGGCGTGTCATTGCCGGCGGGCAATTCAGCGGGAAAGACGTTGGGACGCAGGGTAAACAGATTCACCCCGGCGTTCACCCTGATGCGGGCCAGCAACTTGCCGGAGTACACGGGCTTGACCGCGCACCTCTCCTCCAGGTTGACGGCCACGCAATCTGAGACCATGGCGGCCTTGACACGCGCCGCCACGCGGGGGAAAAGATCACGGCTGCGTGCGGAATGAGCCGCGATAACGGTTGCGATTCCCTTATCCTTTATTATTGACTCCAGGGTTGCCGCATGGATATCGGGCTGGTAGAGATCACCCGCACCGGTTACGTGAAAAAGCGTGGATACTCCGGAAAGGGCCGCGGCCAGGTCGGCGCCATCATTGGCGAACGTGACCGCGGCCACTTTATCGGGACCGGACAAGGCCAGGGCAAGAGCCTCGCGGCTGGCTTTTTTGATTTTTCCATTTTGGCTTTCAACAAACACGAGGGTAATGGACATGGTCGCCTCCTACAGAACCTTGGCTTCGTCACGCAACAGACGAACCAGTTCACGCACGGCATCCGCGGGTTCACCTTCAATCACCCGGCCGGGAGCCTTCTCTTCGGGAACCGATAAAGATTCCAAGCGCAACACCGGCTCCAGAGATTCCAGGTTCAATTCAGCCGGAGTGAATTTCTTGACTTCCACTTTCTTGGCTTTCATGATCCCCATTAAAGAGGGATATCTGGGAGTATTGAGCCCCTTGGTGGCGCCGACAACACATGGCAGCGCCATCTCGATGCGTTCCCGGGCGCCGCCCTCGATCTCCCGCTCGACCCTGGCCGTACCATCCGCCACTTCCATGGCGAGCACGCCGCCGGCCGAGGGCATATCCATGGCTTGCGCCAGGAACAGCGGCAAAACACCCGCATCCACGTCAATGGCCTGTTTGCCGGTCAGGATGATATCGGGATCACCGCAACTCCTTATGGCGGCGGCCAGGCAGGCGGCGATTGCATGATGATCGAGTTCACTGTCGCTTTCCACGTGG
Source organism: Candidatus Aminicenantes bacterium (assembly GCA_011049425.1). NCBI lineage: Bacteria > Candidatus Aminicenantota > Candidatus Aminicenantota bacterium. The sequence goes on along the minus strand of DSBM01000170.1, from coordinate 2,790 downwards.
ACCGCCGCGGTGGCCCCCATGGCCAGGGCCGTGCGCAACACCCCGTCGGCGCGGGCGGGACCCACCGTGATGGCGGTAACGCTTGAGCCGGTTGTATTTTCTTTTAATTGAATGGCCGCTTCCAGGGCATATTCATCATAGGGGCTGACCACCCACTTAAGCCCCGATTCCCTTACTTTGCGGCCGCCCTCAACGCTCAGGCTGGCTTCCGTATCGGGAACCTGTTTGATACACACAAAAATGTTCATTACTTTCCTCCTTGACCGCCGGCGGCGGCAGCGTTCACTGTCAGCTGTTCAAATGCGGATGAGCCGTCCGCGGAGGCAGCGCGGAAGCATCGGCACATTGCTCAATTGTACCCGGGACATGACGGGGATTCAATCCCGACAAAACACAAATTCTTGACGTCACCTCCCACTCAGGCAAAGTAACGCATCATTCCGGGTTAAGCGGATTCCTGCGCGAATTTCGTCAAGGCGCGTCCGAGTCGCGAAACACCTTCGTGAATTCGGTCCGGTGCGGCGAAAGAGAAATTCAAGCGGAAACAGTTCTTCAGGCCTCCGGAGGGATGGAACGCCGATCCGAGCACAAAGGCCACGTTTTCGCGCACCGCGGCGTGAAAAAGTTTCTCAGCATCCATCTTTTCCGGCAGGGTGACCCAGATAAACAGCCCGCCTTCCGGACGGGTCCACTTCAGGCCCTCTAACTTCGGCAAGTACTTGTCCATGGCATCCAGCATGATGTCACGCTTGTGGCGGTAATCCGCGTTAAACATCGGCAGGTATCGTTCCATGCATCCGCCCGCAAGATAATCGGCCACCACGTGCTGCGATAGGGCGGACGAACACAAATCAACACTTTGCTTCAGTGTGGTCAGCTTGTCAATGAGCTGCCGGGGTCCCACCGCCCAGGCCACGCGCAAGCCCGGCACCAGTGTCTTGGAGAACGTATACAGGGATATGACGGACTGTTTTTTGTCCAGGGCGTACAGGGAAGGTACCGGTTCTCCCTCAAAGCGCAAATCGCGGTAAGGGGCGTCATCCACGACCAGCAGGCCGTGGCGGGCCGCCACTTCCAACACACCACGGCGACGTTCTTCGGTCATGGTAATGCCGGACGGATTCTGAAAATCGGGAATCAGGTAGACCATTTTCAAGCGGTCTGCCTGGCCGCGCTGCTTCCATTCAGCGATCGATTTTTCCAGCGCCGCGGCGTCCATGCCATTATCGTCCGTCTCCACCGGCACCATGTGCGTGCCGTAATTGTCGAACGCCTGGATGGCGCCCACATAGGTGGGGGTTTCCACAAACACCACATCGCCGCGGTCCACAAAAGCCTTTGGCAGCATATCCAAGCCCTGCTGGGAACCGGTCAGCACCAGGATGTTTTCCGCTTCCGCGGTCACGCCGTCTTTTGCCATCAGGCGGATCAGTTCCTCTTTCAATCCGACTTCACCTTCCGCCTTGGAGTAGTGCAATACTTTGCGGCCCCTTTCCTTTAGCACCTTAACCATCAGATCACTGATGGTATCCACGGGGAAAAGGTCGGGAGAGGGCCAGCCGCCGGCAAAAGAGATGACCTCCGGTTTGTCCGCCAACTTCAACAACTCACGAATGGCCGATTTGCGCGTCGCGCGTGCTGTAGTAGAATAGAGTTTCTCTAGATCCAACATGCATTCCTCCTTCCGGGCGCCTTGGGGTCCCGGGAAATCGCAGCCATGTTTCATATTTTGAAATGCTCTTTCATATACTGAAACGCCAATTCATGGTAACCCTCTTTTTCCAGCTTGTCAAGTACGCGCTTTCTTGACCAGGCAAACGCATCACGATATACTGATGCACCAGGAGTGTGGCATGGACCTGACCGTAGGGCTGGTGCTGTTCGTGGGATTTCTGATCGTGCAGATGGTGGGGCGGCGGCGAAAGATTCGCCCCTTTGGTCACTACCGCCCTTTTCTGTCCATGGCCGCGGCCGCATTCATGGTGGGGTTCGCCGGTTTCATGCTTTTTACTTTCCGCGTACCCTCAATCGCGCAAAAGATCGCCGTTGCGTTGGTCGCCCTTACCCTGGCCGCCGTAAACATTCTGGTCTCTGAAGGCCGGGAGAAAGCGCCTAAGTAAAGTTGAAGAGTTGAAAAGTTGAAAGAAGGGGACAGGAGGCCAGGCGTAGGGGCGAAAAATTTTTCGCCCTCAAAAAATCATTTTCCAATCTACCGTACGGGCGGTTCGCGAACCGCCCCTACCCCTGCCACCTGTCTTTTGTCTTTTCACTTATTGCTCTCGACTTTAGACTTTCAATGCACGTAGCTGCCGGCATTGATATCAAACGTGCCTCCGGTCGCGTGATCTCCCGCACCGGAAGCCAGGAACACGAGCAGCGGCGCCAGGTCCGCCGGTTCGGTCAACCGCGGTAACGCGATATCTTCCAGGGCGAAATCCTCGCCGTAACGGTCAAAAAAGGCCTGGGCCATATCCGTGCGCACAAACCCCGGTGCCACCACGAAAGCCTTGATGTTGTCTTTGCCGTAGCCACGGGCCAGGGAACGCGTCAACGAAACCAATCCCCCCTTGGAGGCGGCATAAGCCAGGTAATCCACCGTATCTCCGCGAAAAGCCGCCCGGGAAGCGACATTGATGATGCGCCCCCCACCCGTGGCCTGAAAATGGCGCACACTGTGGCGGCACAACTCCGCGGCCGCGGTCAGATTGACCTGTAGGGTTCGGTTCCAATTGTCAAGCCACGCGGCATCCTCCATTGCCGCCGGAGATTCCAACGCCACCCCCGCATTGT
>DSBM01000169.1 GCA_011049425.1 Candidatus Aminicenantes bacterium | reverse complement strand
ATTTTGTGTGGGTTTGCACGTCACTCTGGTTTAAAAAGGGAAAGGCTTTTGAAGAGTACCCTTTCGGGCATAAATCACCGCTCACCACTTCGGTCCAGACCCATTGCGGTCTTCGACGGCTTAAGATGGCCATGGTGGATGTTCGGGATGCTTCCGAGGCCATCTTTCGTCTTCGGGGAGTACCCCTCAGCCGACCATTCTGTCTCAGACCATGGGTCCCCTGAACCTACGTTTGCGTTCGCTTATGCTTTATGCCCTGCAGGTACTCATACTCACAACCGCTTACCAATTACCAATGTGTATTTACCCACACAAAACGTAATAGATCCTTAACTTTAGACTTTCAACTTGGCCCCGTCACCTTCTATGCAACTTTCCTTCTGTTTCTTCTTTCCCCCTTCCGGCTACTTCTGGTAAAATCAGACCGGAATGAAAAAGACCTCCCGTGTAATTGCGTTGGCTGTGTTGCTCTTGATATTCGTGCTTATCGACACCGCCGGTTACATGATTATAGAGAAGGCGGCTGCCGCCGATGCCCTGTACATGACCATAATCAGCATCACAACCGTGGGGTTCAACGAAATGTTCCCTCTTTCCCCGGCGGGAAGGATCTTTACGATTTTCGTGATCCTCAGCGGCCTGGGCCTGGTCTTTTCGATCGCTTCGGCCGTTGTGGAGCAAGGCGTGGAAAGTCGCGTGCGCAGTATTCTTGGGAGGAGACGTATGAAAGCCCTGTCTAACATGAAGAATCATATCGTGATTGCCGGATACGGCCGCATGGGGGAGATCGTGGCTCGTGAACTGACCGAACACAATCTGGAATGCCTGATCATCGAGCAGGACCCCCAGCGCTTTGCTCAGGCTGAGGAAAGGGGATACCCTGTTTTGCGGGCCGATGCCACCCAGGAAGATGTGCTGGAGCAATGCGGCATCCGCCGCGCACGGACTTTTATCTCTCTGTTGTCCTCCGACGCAGACAATGTATTCACCGTGTTGACGGTTAAAGAGATGAAACTCGACATTACCCTTATCGCCCGCGCCCTGGACGCCCAGAACGAAAAAAAGTTGCGTCGCATTGGCGCACAGCATGTAATCGCTCCCAACCTGCTCTCTTCCAAGCGCATCGTCAACAGCGTGCTGCGGCCCAACGTCGTGGACTTGATGGACATCGTCTCCCACCCCCGCATGTTGGACCTGACCCTTGAAGAGATCGTTATTCATGAGGAATCAAATCTGAATGGGCTCTCCGTGCGCAACTCACAGTTACGGGAACGCTATGAAGCCATGGTCGTGGCCATCCGGCGGCAAGGCAAAATGCGCTTCAATCCCGGCCCGGACGAGACTTTCATAGCCGGAGATATCGTCATTCTCCTCGGCCCGACCGACCGCATCCGCCGGGCGGCCCTGAGACAGAAGCAGTGAACAAAAGCATCGATTTCATGGACCGGGCCCGCGCAGAAGCCCGCTTGGGAATCGAGCGGGGCGATGGCGGACCTTTCGGCGCCCTGGTGGTTCAGGGCGACGAAATTATTTCCCGCAGCCACAACGAAGTACTTTTGAGACGTGACCCTACGGCGCATGCAGAAATCCTTGCCATTCGTTCCGCAGCGCGGGTTCTGGGGCGCCCCCACCTGCATGATTGTGTGCTCTATACCACGTGCGAGCCATGCCCCATGTGCCTGGGAGCGGTGGCCTGGGCCCGGATTCCCCGCCTTTATTACGGCTGCACCCGGAATGATGCTGAAAAGATCGGTTTTTCGGACCGTAGAATCTACTCTCTGATTCGCGACGAAGCGGATGCCGTATCACTGACGCGCATTCCTCTCGGGCGGATTTCCTGCCTGAGCTTGTTCGAGGAATGGCGGCGGCGTAAAGATTCTGTTGTCTATTGACAGGCCGTTTGCAGCCCTTTTGGTGGTCTGCTAGAATGAAATCAGCATGACCAGACAAAGGAGGACGATATGAGTACGGTTTATCACGAATCTGATCTGTCCGTAGAAGCCCGGAATATCCATCGTGCGCTGGCCAGTCTCTGCGAAGAACTGGAGGCCGTGGACTGGTACAACCAGCGGGCGGATGTCACCGAAGAAGCTGAATTGAAAAGCATTTTATTGCACAACCGCAACGAGGAGATCGAACACGCGGCCATGGCATTGGAATGGTTGCGTCGCCGGATTCCTGAAGTTGATGAAGAGTTGAGAACCTACCTTTTCCAGAGCGGCTCCATCACTGAAATCGAGGAGGGTGATGGCGGACAAAATGCGGGAACTTCCGGCAACGAGGCTAAGGCCCCCGACGGCAGCCTGGGCATTGGAAATTTGAAGAATGGAGAGTAATTATGAGCGATTTGTTGAAACGAAATATGGCTCCATTGGGGCAAAAAGCATGGGATGAAATAGACGAACAGGCGAGATCCACCCTGAGAGGAAACCTGTCCGCGCGGAAACTGGTGGATTTCGATGGACCCTTCGGTTGGACCCGGTCCGCGGTCAATCTGGGGCGGGTGAATCTGGATCAGGCGGATAACCCCGTCCAGGGGATTCGCTGGGGACTGCGTCAAATTCAGCCCCTGCTGGAAGCCCGGGTGGATTTCACCCTTTCAATGGAAGAACTGGAGCATCTGGAACGGGGCGTGCGCAACCCCGATCTGGCGCCGCTGGAGACTGCCTGCCGCCAGGCGTCCCACTTTGAAGAAACAGCCATCTACCACGGAATCGAAGCCGCCGGAATCAACGGCATTATTCCCAGTTCCCCACATCCGGCAGTTGAATTCCAGTCGCTGCCCGAGGGGTTCATGGAAGGCGTGGAAGCGGCCATTCTGACTCTGCAGCAGGAAGGCATCGGCGGTCCCTATCACATGGTGTT
>DSBM01000168.1 GCA_011049425.1 Candidatus Aminicenantes bacterium | reverse complement strand
CTGCCGTTTGCGTTCGCTTATGCCTTATGCCCTGCGGGTATGTATGCCCTCTGGGTACTCATCACAACAATTTCTCGCTCATCATCTATGCGGATTTACCCACACGAAACGTAATAGAACCGAAAGTTGAAGAGTTGGAAGGAAGGTGGCAGGTAACAGGAGACAGGAGGCAGGAAAGCCTCTCCTATTCCCTATCAGCCCTTCAGGCTCTGAATAACGAATAAAGAAGAAGGAATAAAAAAAGCACAGTGCTTTTCGAGCACCTGCCAGCACATCACAGCGCTTAAAATCGCATCATCACAGCTCAGCCAGGCAATTCTGAGCTGAACTGCCTGGCCGCATTCCTCATCACCAGCACTCCTTAGTGCCATCACAGGGGCTTGTCTTCAGACTTTCGACTTTCAACGTTTCACTGTAGACTGCCGATTTGCTCTTTTAGCGCAGAAACCATAAAATTCAGCCATGGAAACACGCTGTTACACCGTCACCGGACGGGTCCAGGGCGTGGGGTTTCGCTTTACAGCCCGTCAAACCGCCCGTAAGCTGGAAATCAAGGGCTGGGTGCGAAACAATCCGGACGGAAGCGTAACGGTACTGGCCCACGCGGAGCGGCACGCATTGGACGCGCTTGAGTCCTTCCTGCAGCGGGGGCCTTACGGCGCGCGTGTCGATGGGGTTGACGTGGAAATCGTGGAAAACACCGATGTGGGAGAGGAATTCCATGTACGTCATTGATCTGCCATGCCCGGTATGAGTTGAATCAACCACCAAATATCATAACTTTAAAATGCAGTTGACAGTTCATAATGGGATGTGTTATAGAGAATACAGTTAAGGACCATCGCCATGCCGATCTACGAATATCGATGTCAAAAATGTGGCCGTACATTTGAAGTGTTGCAGCGGATAAACGAAGAACCGCTTCAGCACTGTATCCACTGCGGCGGCGAAGTAGAGAAATTGATCTCGGCCTCCTCATTTCAATTTAAAGGATCGGGATGGTACGTTACGGATTACAGCCGCCGCCAGAAGAGCCCGGACAACGGCTCCAGCGAAAAGAAAGACGCAAAAGAGACAAGTGTCGCCAAAGACACCAAAACAGGCACTGAGAATGTCAATAAAAAATAGCCTTTCCATCTCTCCCCCCTTAACATAATTACATATCTCCCACCTCAACCTTACAGGTCCCCCGCTACATGGGGGACCCCTGCCTTTCAAAAAAAAGTTGGAAAGTTGAAAAGGGAAGTTAAAAAGACGAACAAGTTTTTGCTTTTGCTTTTTACTTTCGACTTTAGACTTTCAACTCTCTACTTGGCGAGTATTGACTTTTTTTGCCGAATTCAATAGGATGATTGCATGATCGTCGGCTTCAATACGGACATCAAGTACCGCAACGAAGTCTTCCACATCCAGACCGAAGACAAGGGGCAAAACAACCCCGTGGTGGAGACCCTTGTCTACCACAGCGGAGAAATCCTCTTGTCCCGCCGCCTTTCCTACGGACACTTGATCCACAAAACCAACCGCCGGGAAATCATCAAAAACATGATGAAAACCCAGCATGACCAGATCATCAATGAACTCAAGGACGGCAAGTACCTTCATCTCCTCAGCCTCGATACCCAGATTATCGAGGACAAAGCCCTCGACGACCTGGTGATCGACTACCTGGCCGCTGAATACGGCTGAGGTTGCGCGCATGAGCGCTCCCTTCCTCTTGTTTGACGGCATGTACCTGATTTTCTCCGCTTTCTACACCCACAGCCAGATGCGCACCCTCAAAGGACAACCCACCGGGGCGGTATACGGCTTTGTAACCAGCGTGGAAAGCCTCTTGAAGGAAATGGCGCCCGGACGGGTGGCCGTCGCCCTGGATTCCCCCGGACCGACCTTCCGGCACCGGCTGTATCCCCAATACAAAGAAAAGCGCGAAGCCGCGCCGGAAGAACTGCAGGCGCAAATCCCCCTGGTTCGCGAATACCTGCAACACAGGGGCATCGACCTGCTGGAACGGCCCGGGTTTGAAGCAGACGACATCATCGCCGCGTTCAGTCGCAACCGGGATGATGCCGATGAGCCCCTGATCCTGGTTTCTGCCGACAAAGACCTGTTTCAGCTGGTCAACCGCAACATTCGTCTCTACCATCCGCGCTTGAAACGGGTCCTGGACAGTGAAGCCATCCGCGATCACTTCGGCGTGCCGCCGCAACGCATCGTGGACTACCTGGCCATGGTGGGTGACACCTCGGACAACATCCCCGGAGTTCCCGGAATCGGTGACAAGAGCGCCCGCGCCCTGTTGGAAAAGTTCCATGACCTGGACACGATCCTGGAAAACCTGGACGAACTTACCCCCGCCCAGCGCCGGCGCTTCGAGGAAAACCGCCGCCTGCTTGACTTGTCGCGCCGGCTGGTGGACTTGTCCCAGGCGCCGGAAATGAAACCGCCGCAATTGCCTCCTCCTTTCCAGGGCGGTGATGAAAGACAACTGCTGGAATTCTATGCCCGCCTTTCTTTTTCCAGCCTGCAAAAAAAGCGCCAGAGCGATCCGGCCGGTGACGAATTGAGTATCCCCGTTCACGTGATCACACTGGAAAAGGACCTCTCCGACCTGGCCGATCGGATTCGAACGGCGGGCGCCGTTGCCCTGGACGTGGAAACCACGGCCCTTGAATTCACTCAAGCGGAGTTGGTTGGAATTTCTTTCGCCCTGGATGACGCCGGATTCTACGTGCCCTTCCTGGCTCCCGAAGGCGATACCGTGGACCTGGACACGTTCCGCCGCATCCTGGGCGCCATCCTTTCCGACCCCGAAATCGCCAAGACCGGTCACAATTTGAAGTTCGACATCCTCCACCTCTGCAGCCACGGCATGAAGGTAAAGGGAATCGCTGATGATACCATGGTCATGTCCTACCTGCTCTACCCCAATCGCCG
>DSBM01000167.1 GCA_011049425.1 Candidatus Aminicenantes bacterium | reverse complement strand
TTCCACCAGGGAGTCGATGATGTCCGGTTGCATGTTGGGATAGTAGTAGACAATGGATACTTTTTCTTCAAAAAAGGGCTTGATGGTGACATCTCGGTCGCGGCGCCGGTGATTGAATGTTTTGCACATGGGAATAATACGTTCCCCTTCCACCCGCGCCCGCGGGATATCGCCGATGGTGCGAAAGGTTGAGCGGTAAGAGGAATGCATTTTGCGCACCCGGGTACCGGAATGCAACAAGGCGTATTCATCCGATGTCGGCCCGAACATGCACACCATCACCTCGGCAATCTCAGAGCGGGAAGCCGCGGTGGTGGAGTGAACCAGGTTGAGGGCCGCATCCGAAGAAGGACGGTCGGACGAACGCTGGGAACCGACCATGATGATGGGAACCGGTGGATTCTGCACCATAAAAGTCAGGGCCGCCGCCGTGTGATGCATGGTGTCCGTGCCGTGGCCGATCACGATGCCGTCCACGCCGCGGCGGATTTCTTCGCCGATGGCCTTGGCCAGGGTGATGTATTGGCTGGGCCCCATGTTTTCGCTGAAAACCGCGAACAGTTTTTCCGTTTCCAGGTTGCAGATATCCGCCAACTCGGGAACGGCACCGTACAACTCGCCGGGAGAGAACGCGGGAATCACGGCGCCGGTGCGGTAGTCCAGTCGCGACGCGATGGTTCCACCCGTGCCGAACAGTTTGACCCGGGGTTTTTCCTGAGAAAAGGGGAACTCTTTTTCCGGGATCTTGTAGTGGGCCTCGCGGTAACCGAGTTCCTGAATCGACTTCACCGTATCCACGTTTACGCCCACGTTGTAGCCAGTGTCCAGTTTAAGCACCAGGTGGCGGTCATCGTCGTTTTCGGAACGAGGCAGTACGATTCCGCGGAAATCCCCGCGCGTGGTCTTGACCTCAGCTTCGCTCCAGACACGGATGTTGAATTTCTTCAGCGCCTCCAGGGCATGGCCGCGGTAGCCCTTGAACATATCACTCATCTTGGTCTCCCGGAACCAGGCGGCTCAACTCTTTCAAATCGATGTTGCCCAATGCCACCGGACGCAATTGGCCCATGATCCAGCGGTGCCGGGCCATGGGATCGGGTGAAGTGTTGATCTGGCTGAACTTGGCGTGCAATACCGGTAGCAGATCCAGGATCTCCTGCCGCTTTTTCGTTTTGAACCCGATGGTTTCCAGCACCGACGGCAACTCCATCTGGGGATGTTCCGTAACCACGGGCAACATGGCTTCCACCAACGCGGTATCGATTTCCTCCCGCTTCATGAAGGCGTAGATATCGACCAGTCGGGCGGGATCGAAACCGCCTTTGCCGTGGGGAACGGGTGCCAGGTTGCGCAACACCTGGGACAAAACCCGGGCCACCCGCCGCGGCGGTTGTTTGAACTTTTTTACAATACGTTCCAGGATCCCGAAAAGGTTGCCGCGCAGGATGTATCCCACGTGGTTGGGCGCCACGTTCCACTCCCGCATGCGCGCCATTTGCCCAGAGACCGGTTCAGGCAGGCCGGCGCGGATGCGCTCGATACGCTCCTCTTCAACCGGGATGGGAGCCGTATCCGTATCCGGGTACATGCGGTCCGGCCCCGGCAACACGCGTTCAAAACGGGTGGTACCGTCTGGATAAGATTTGCGGGTTTCGTTCGGCACACCGGCAAACGCCATGCGACAGCGCTCCTCGACGGTTTCCACCGCGGTGGGAATGTCGTCGGCCGGACCCCAGACCACGACCTGGGCATCCTGGGGACCGCCTTCCAGGCGGCGCCGTATTTCCGCCAGTTGCGAACGCTCCAGAAGGGAGCGGGACTCTTCAGAATGAACCATGTTGGGCCGTTCTATGCAGGCCACAACCTTCAGGCGGTCCGCGATTTCGTCGGCAAATACCTGTCCGGGCTGGGTGAAGTGGGAAAGCAGGTTCTTGAATCCCGGCAAATTCAGGGCGACCGCGCGCAGGTCGCGGGCGCCCCGGTACAATTCGTGCAGGGACTTGTGTGGGATCCATGTTTCCGGCAAATCCACAGAGGTGACTTTCCACGCGTCCGCATTCATGCCACGTTCTGAAAGCAGGGAGCGGATGTGAAGCAGGCTCTTCTGGCGGAACGCTTCGATATGGGTGAGTTCCGGTATCCAGGAGATGTGGGCCACGCCCTTGATCTCCACACGAGTTCCTCCGCGGATGCTGACATTGACATCTTCCCGGGCCGCGCCGATCCCGGTGCGCACATGACCGGTACTGCGGGTCATAAAGCGCAGGTATTGCGCGCCCGCCGCGGCCATGCGCGGCGTCACCAGGTGTGGATGGGTCACGGTTTCAATCAGGGGCATGCCCAGCCGGTCGGTTGTATAGACCCGGTCATGGCCCAGGTCGGATACCTCGCGGCAGGAATCCTCTTCCACGCTGATCTGGATGATGCCCACTTCGCTGCCCTGTACGGGAATGCGTCCCTCAATGCCCACAATGGCGGTGCGCTGGAATCCCGTGGGAATGCTTCCGTCCAGGTATTGCTTGCGGGTCACGTGCAACTCGCCGACAATGCTGGTTTCCAGGAGTAACGCCACTTCCAGGGCGATGTCCAGGGCCTGGTCGTCAATGCGGAACGGGGGCGTGTCATCGATGTCGTAGGTACACGCCGTTTCATTCTGGATACGGTAATAGATGTTTTTGCGGGTTTTGAACTCCATCAGCGCCGTGCCGTCATATTCGCCCAGTTCACTCAGAGTGGGGCGCATGTGGCGCACCAATTCCGCGTCGTATTCGCCATCCTTTTGATAGATCCCGGCGGGACAGCGGCAGAACAGCTTCTGCCTCGTCATCAACTGCTGATGGATTTCCAGGCCGCAGCGGAAACCCATTTCCGCGTAAACGGCGTCCGGAATTTTGCCCAGGGGTTTGTAGCCCACCTGTTTGAGGGTCTTGCGGGTATTCTGATCGGGACGCGGGTTTTCACTCATAATCGATTCCTGTTCCGGGTTATCCTCCGCAGCGGCGGAAGTGCGAATGGTCCAGTATAGAAGGAGATATGGGGCTTGTCAAGGCAAGGAGTCAGGAGACGGACATGGCACGCAGACGCGCAATGCGATCCTTCAGGGGCGGATGGGTGGAAAAGAGGCGCGCCAGCAAATCCGCACGCAGGGGAGATACGATAAACAGGTGGGCCGCCTGACTGTGCGCCCGCAAGGGAATGCGGCGGCTCTGGCGACCCAGTTTCTCCAGGGCCGACGCCAGGCCTTCAGGGTTGTGGGTCAATCGGGCCGCGCCCTCATCCGCGCCGTATTCCCGGGAGCGGGAGATCGCCATCTGGATGAGGCCGGCGGCCAACGGGGCCAGGATCGCCATGGCCAGCAAACCCAGGATTCCGCCGCCGTCATCGTCATCTCTGCCCGCGCCTCCCCCCAGGAAAGCGAACCAGCGCATCTGGTAGGCCACCATCATGACGGCTCCGCCCAAGGTGGCGGCAATGGATTGCACCATGGTGTCGCGGTAACGGATATGGCTCAACTCGTGCGCCAGCACTCCTTCCAATTCCCGCTCGTCCAGGAGTTGCAGCAGGCCGGTGGAAACCACGATCACGCCCTTGGACGGATCACGCCCGGTGGCAAAGGCATTGGGCGAAGGATGTTCCATGACATAAATCCGGGGGGGCGGAATTTGGGCGCGTTGACTCAGTGATTCCACCATGGCATGGATACGGGAAGACTCCTGCATTCCCAGTGGACGGGCCTTGTGCATGCGCAGCACAATGCTGTCGGAAAACCACCAGGCCGACAGGTTCATGACCGTGGCCAGGACCAGGGCGATCACCATCCCCGCCTTACCGCCGGCCATGCCGCCGATCAGCAAAAGCAGGCCCGTCAGTGCGCCCAGCAACAACACGGTCTTTATCTGGTTCACCGTTCGCCTCCCCGCCGCCTGCCGGCGGCGTTAATCGATTGATTATAGACCATACCGTCTCACTCTATCAAGGCACCCCATGGATTTGCACGCGGGTTTAGTGACTGCTATAATCGCCATTCCACCGGAACCCATGCCATGAGAAACCGCTTTCGCGTGCCCCCGGCACTGTGGGCCTTTACCACCTACTTCACCGAGGGCTTTCCCTTTACGCTGATCCGCACCGTTTCGTCGGTTTTCTTTCGCGACATGCGCGTCTCGCTGGAAAACATCGGCTTGACTTCCCTCTTCGGCCTGCCCTGGATCCTCAAGTTCCTCTGGGCTCCCCAGGTTGACGCCGTGGCCACCAAGCGCCGCTGGCTGCTGAGCATGCAGGGAATGCTGCTGGCGGTTGTGATCCTGGCGGCGGTGTTTGCTCCCCTGGAATTCGGGGTCCGGGCCGTGGCCGCGCTCTTCTTTGTCGGCTCCATTTTGGCGGCCACCCATGACATCGCCATTGACGGCTACTACATGGAAGCCCTGGACAAAAATTCCCAGGCCCGCTGGGTGGGCTACCGCGTAATGGCCTACCGCATCGCCATGATGACGGGAACAGGCGTGGTGGTCACCCTGGGAACCACGACCGGCTGGGGAACGGCTTTTGCCGCCGCCGCCGTGATATTCGGCATCTTTTTTGTCTTCCACCTGTTTTTCCTGGCCGAGGTGGAAGCGCCGAAGCGTGCCCCGGCGGACTGGCTGATCTCGTTGCTTCGCCCCCGCACCCTGGCCCTGGTTGCTCTCTTTACTGGAGGGATTCTGGGAGTGCGCGCTTTTTTCCTCTCTCCCGCCTGGCAGAACCTGCAGGGGCGACTGCCCTGGTTGCGGCGCATCTACTTTTCCCACTGGATCGCCCTGCTGTTGCTGCTGGCCCTGATCGGCGTCGGCCTGTTCCGCCGCCCCCTCAAGCGCCGCCTGTTGTCGGAACGGGATTCCCATTTCTCCCGCGCATTTGTCTCGTTCATGGACCGCGAGCGGGTAGGCCGTATCCTGGGTTTTATCATCCTCATGCGCACCGGGGAATGGGCGCTTTCCACCATGGTGGCCCCCTTTGTAGTGGATCTGGGCATCAAGGCCCATTACGGCTGGATCAGCGCCTGGGTGGGTTTGCCCGCATCCATCGCCGGGGCTTTAATCGGGGGGTGGGCCATTTCACGCTATGGCATGCGGCGCCTCATCTGGCCCTTCCTGCTGGCGCAGAACCTGACCAACCTGATTTACATGGGCGCCGCTCTGCACCTGGCGCCCTTTATCACCCCGGGGGGGATGGAATCCACCTGGCTGGGCACGGGCAACCTGGCGTTGTTTGCCGGCATCCACGGTTTTGACCAACTGGCCGGCGGCCTGGGCACCGCGGTGCTCATGACCTACCTGATGCGCATCTGCAGCCAGGGTTTCAAGGCCGCTCACTACGCCATCGGATCCGGCCTGATGAACCTGGGGGGGTTGTTTGCAGGCGTGGCCAGCGGATTCATCGCGGGCTGGCTGGGGTACGCCTGGCTGTTTGGTTTCAGTTTTGTCTTGTCCGTCCCCGCCATGCTGTTGATTCCCGGTCTACCCTACCTGGAAACAAAAGTTGAAGAGTTGAAAAGTTGAAAAGAAGGTGACAGGAGACAGGTATCAGGTGGCAGGAAGGCAAAGAGACAGTCGCTGCGGCTGACATCTGCGACTCTTTCCGTAATCCAAAAACCCGTATTCACATGTTTACAAGCACTCCCCAGTTCGGGCGACCGGCCGGTCGCCCCTACTCTGCCTTGAGCTTTTCCCGCACCCACGGAATCAGGCCGAACAGACCGGCTTCCAGGCTGATCCGCGGTTCAAAGTCCAGCAGGCGCCGGGCCAGGCTGACGTCGGGACGGCGCCGGGCGGGATCATCCCCGGGCATCTCGCGGTTTTCGATTTTCCTCTTGCCCTGACTCAACTCCAGGATCCGTTGCGCCAAATGGCGAATGGTGACCTCTTCGGGATTTCCCAGGTTCACTACCGTGCCAGCCAGATCTTTCCGCACAGACAAGCGGAACAGGCCATCCACCATGTCGTCGACATGGCAGAAGCTGCGGGTCTGGCTACCGTCTCCGTTAATGATCAGGGATTGATGGCGCAACGCCCGGACGATAAAGGTGGGAATCACCCGTCCGTCATCCAGGCGCATACGCGTTCCATAGGTGTTGAATATGCGCGCGATGCGAATATCCAAGTCGTGGTGACGGTGATACGCCATGCACATGGCCTCGGAAAAGCGTTTGGATTCCGTGTACATGGAACGGGGACCCACCGGATTCACATGCCCCCAATAAGACTCTTTCTGGGGGTGTTCCCGTGGATCGCCGTACACTTCGGAAGTTGAAGCAAATACATAACGCGAGTTTTTGGCCCGGGCCAAACCGAGTGAATTGAGGGTGCCCAGGGAATCCACTTTCATGGTCTGGATGGGGAACTTGGCATAGTCGAGCGGCGAAGCGGGGCAGGCGAAATGCAGGATCAGGTCGATGGGTTCGGCAAAGTAAAGGTAGTGGGTCACATTGTAGCGGATAAATCGAAAACGTTCATGGCCCATCAGGTGGGCGATGTGGTCCACCGACCCGGTGAGCAGGTTGTCCAAGGCCACCACCCGCCAACCCTCTTTCAGGAAGCGGTCACAGAGATGGGAACCCAGGAAACCAGCGCCCCCAGTGATCAGTACCGTGGGCGGTTTGTCTTGCAACGGGCCTTGAAGGAAAGCGGGGTTCCCGGAAAATTGCTTATGCAATTTCCGGGATTTCCCCGAATCTCCGGATGGAGTCACACTACTTAATCGAGTTTGATCGTGCTCTTGGTTTTTTCCCGGCGCTTGGCGTCCATCTTATCCCACTTGTTCATGCAGGAATGGTCCTTGCCCTTGACCAGGGAACAGGTCAAATATTCCGAAATGTATACCATGCAGGCGCGAATGGCTTTGCCCGTGGCGGTTTTTTTGTAAGTGTCGCCGCCGATCGAGAAGTTGCGCAGGGACAAACCGGCGCCGGCGCCCTTGGCGGTAACCGTGGCTTCGATGGTGCGCGTGTCAACGATCTCACCGGTTTCGGTATCGATCACCTTGACATCCACGGCAATGTAGGCTTTATCTTTCTTTCCACCCACGGAAAGTCCCTTAAAACGCGCCTTGCCGCCCCCGCCTGCCACGCCTCTTTCAAACGAGGTCACGGTACCGGCGATCAGGTATTGGGCACCCTTGACTTTGCCCACTTTCACGGCGGTGGCGGGATCCACCCGGCCCGATTCGCTCAGGTCCTGCTCCGCCAAAACCTCTCCCAGCTCGTTGCGTTCGAGCACCGTAAATTCTCCGGTACTTGCCAGTTCAGAAGCCATCAAATCCTGCATATCCCGGGCCACCGACACGGTCCACCACTCGATGCGTGTCTCATTGCTAAAGCGCAACACGCCCAGGCGCGGTTTTTCAAGGGCTTCCAGGCTGAGGCCCGCCAACATCAGGACAACCAGCATTACGAGAACTGCCTTTTTCATGCTCATGCGAAATCTCCTTCTCAAGAATCTCCTTCTAGAGACGTCCGAGGTATGAAAAAAAGCGGCGAAAAATTTTTTCGCTCGGCTTCCACACCAACCGGTCCGGGGCCAGTATAATCAAGCCCGCATACAAAGTCAACGAATTCCAATGAGCAAAGAAACCAGTGATGTGTTTCCCGTGTCACAGACAGGGGACGGATCCCGGCACTGTTTGGTCGTCACATCCACGTAGCGCCCGCACAGAAAAACCGGAGTCCTTCCCTGGCGCCCACCCCGATGCCCGTGTTGAGTTTTGCGGGGGGATATGCTATAAGAACCTTTTATTCAGAGGTGTTCATGAAAAAACTGGCTGGAGCATGCGTACTCATTCTACTGCTCGTTGGGTTGATCCACGCAGAGAACATCGACCAGATCGAGATCCGGGGTAACCGCAAGGTTTCTCGAGACACCATCATGTTCTACATGAAATCGAGTCCGGGAGGCCCGCTTTCACAGGACATCCTCCAGCGTGATTTCAGAAGCCTCTGGGATACCGGTTTCTTCAGCAACATTCGCATTGAACTGGCACGGGATCAAGGCACGAACACGGTGATCGTGACCGTGGAAGAGAATCGCACCATTGCCTCCATCACCTACGATACCGGCAAAAAGATCAAGCAGGACGCCATCAAAGAAAAGCTACAGGAAAACAACATCGTTCTGTCCACCCTCTCCTATTTCGACCCGGCAAAAGTGAAGCGCGTGGAACGGATCATCACCGACCTGCTGGTGGAGAAAGGTTACAACAACGGTAAAGTGAACGTGATCACCCGTGATAAGGGTCAAGACCAGGTGGACCTGACCATTAAAGTCGACCCCGGACCCAAAACCCGCATCGGTGCCGTTGTGTTCAGTGGTTTGGACAAAAAGAAGATTTCAGCGCGATTCTTGCGCAAAGGCCTGAAAAACAACAAACCGCATGGACTTTTCTCCGCCATCGGCGGCAAGGACGTTTACGATGAGAAAGGAATCCAGGAAGACCTGGAGAACATCCGCGAACGCATGCAGCAGAAGGGGTTCCTGGAGGCCAAGGTGGGAACGCCCGAGTTCTCTCTTTACCGCCGCCACAACTTTTTCGGAAAAATCCGCAAGATGCTGCGCATCACTATCCCCGTTGAACTGGGCCCCCGGTACCGCCTGGGAGAAGTGCAGGTCCAGGGCAACAAGATCATCAGGTCCGAATTCCTGAAAAACCAGCTCAAGATGGGCAAAGGCGATGTCTTTAACATCAAGAAACGCAATGAAGCCATTGAAGAGATTCGCAAACTCTACTACTCGCTGGGCTACTTTTATTGCCAGGTGATCCCCGCGGAAAACCTGGATCCGATAAAGAAGGTGGCGGACCTGACCTTCACGGTTCAGGAAAACGACATCGTGTACTTGGGACGCCTGGAATTCGTAGGCAACACCTTTACCAAGGATCACGTCATCCGCAGGGAGTGGTTCCTGCGCGAGGGGCATCGACTGAACATCAACCTGCTGGAAGACTCTATCCGGCGCATGAAGCAACTCGGCCTGGTTACCGTGGAAAAGATGCCGGAAATCAAACCGGACCCGGAAGATCCGCAGAAAATCAACCTCCTTGTGGAAGTCCAGGAACTCAATCGCCAATCCATCAACTTCAATGTGGGTTTCAGCGGCTATGACGGCCTGTTTATCGCCGCCGGATATTCCACCCAGAATTTTTTGGGCATGGGCGAGACCTTCGCCCTGAGTTTTCAGCAGGGTACCCGTTCAAAGAACTATCGCTTCGCTTTTACCGAGCCCTGGTTGTTCAATTCCCCGGCCAGCCTGGGAATCGAGGTATACCGTACTTCTTACGAGCTTCCCGCCCTCTACACCCAGCACAGCGAAGGCTTCAACATCTCCACCTCTTCGCGCTTCTGGCGCTACTGGGGCGCCTCCCTGGTCTACAGCCTGCAGCGCATTGAAATCACCGACATCGACCCGGACCTGGATTTCACCAATCCCTATTCTTACTACTACTACACCGGCGGCAAGCGCACCCTCTCCGCGCTTTCCCCCACCCTGTATTACTCAACCGTAGATTCTCCGATATTCCCCCGTTCCGGAATCAAGTACCTGGTCAATTACCGTTACAGCGGGGGATTTCTGGGGGGCGACGTCGACCTGCACAAGGTGAAATTCGAATTCGTCAAGTTCACTCCCTTGTGGAAACGCCGCCATATCCTGGGATTGCATCTGGTCTACCAGTTTATCCACAACTTCGGAGAAAACCAAGTCCCGTTCTACGAGCGCTATTTTCTGGGCGGCGAACGGTCGATTCGTGGGTATGAAATCTACACCATCGGTCCGCGCAGCAGTGAAAACAACTACATCATCGGCGGCACCAAGGCATTTTTTATCAACGCCGAATACAGCATCCCCTTAAACGACCAGGTTTCTTTCGTGGCTTTCTACGACGTGGGAAACAGTTATGATACCGGTGTTCCCATTAAACTGGACGATGTCTACCAATCCCTGGGAATTGAAGTCAAAGTGTTTGTACCCATGCTGAACGTCCCCTTCCGTTTGATTTTTGCCCGCAACTCGAGATTGCTTCGTGAAGATGAAAAACACTTCGCGTTCCGCTTCGCCGTTGGACCGTCGTTTCATTGAGGCAATGTCCGTCGGCAACGGCGCGAGAATATGATAGATGTAAAATAGTGTATAATAGGAAAAAGGAGTGAACGATGAAGAGAGCGTTAGTGATCGGTCTGGTCCTGACATCCATGACCGCGTATACGTATGCCGAACAGAAAATCGCCGTTGTGAACCCGCAGAAGATCCTGGTGGAAACCATTCGCGGCAAGCAGGTAAAGGAAAGACTGGAAAAAATCAGCAATGAGAAACAGGCGGAAATCCAGAAAAAGGAAGCCGCCATCAAGGCCCTGGAAAAGGAACTGATGTCACCGGCACTGAACCCGGAAACCCGCGAAAGCAAAGCCGCTGACCTGCAGAGCCGGCAGGTAGACATCAAACGCTTTGTCGAAGATTCCCAGAAGGAATTCCAGCGCCGGTATCAGAAAGAAATGGAAACCCTCTACAAAGAGATCATGCCCGTTATTCAACAGATCGGCAAGGCGCAGGGTTACACCCTGATCCTCGACCTCAGCAGCGCCGGGGTATCCTATTTCGATACCGCTATTGATATCACCGATGAAGTGATCCGGGCGTACGACGAAAAGTACAAGGCCAAGTAGTCGCAGATATATAGGGTCATGGAAACGCCTGTATCCATCACGGATATTGCGCGATTCCGCTACGTGGTGGCGCCGGGTGGGTATCTGAATAAGCGAGCCAGCCGGTTGCGTCACGGCCGGGGTTGTGCCCGAGTGAACACAACCGCCACTGTTGAGAAACATGCGGCGGCGGAAAGAAGATTCCTATCCGCCATGGCAGGACAATGAAGCCAACCTTAGATCCCACCGCCCGCATCAGCCCCAGCGCCCGGCTCGGCCGTAATGTATCCGTAGGCGCATATGCCATTATCGGTGACAACGTCAGCATCGGCGATGGTTCAGAAATCAAGCACCATGCCGTGATTGATTGCAATACCGACGTTGGGCGCGAATGCGTGGTCTTTCCCTTCGCTTCCATCGGCACCGACCCCCAGGACATCACCTTCAAGGGCGAAGAAACCCGAGTGGAAATCGGCGACCACAACACGATCCGTGAATTCGCCACCATCAACCGCGGCACCGTCAAGGGTGGGGGCACGACCCGGCTGGGAAATCACAATTACCTGATGGCTTATGCCCACATAGGGCATGATTGCCGCATCGGTGACCACACCGTGATCATCAACGGCGCCACTCTGGCCGGGCACGTGGAGGTGGAAGACCACGTGGTGATCAGCGCCCACTCTTCGGTTCACCAATTCGTGCATATCGGCCGCAATGCGTATATCGGCGGCTATACCATCGTGCTTCAAGACATCCTGCCTTTCGCCAAGATTTCCCAGTCCCGGGAAAATTACTTTTTCTTTGGTCCCAATTCCATCGGTATGATGCGCAACGGCATCAGCCGCGAGTTTATCACTACCGTCAAAGATATCTTCCGCATTATCTTCCGCTCCGACCTCAACACCTCGCAAGCCCTGGATCGCCTACGGCAAACCTATCCCGACAGCGAAGAGATGCGTATCATAGCGGATTTCGTTCAACGCTCGCGACGGGGAATTCTGAAGAACTTCGTTCACAAATAGCACCCTGGAAACCAGCCATGGCCACTGAACTTGTATCATCCCCCATCCTGCGGGTCGGCATCGTGGGGACCGGAGCCATGGGAACCAACCACTTGCGCGTGGCCCGTTCTTTGCCGGGGATCCTAGTAACCGCGGCGACGGACCGTGACCCCGCACAATTGCGGGCAGCACTTCAGGCCCATGCCGCCCCGGCAGTGAACCACTACCAGGAAATGCTTTCCCAAGTGGATGCGGTCATGGTCTCGACTCCGACGGAAAGCCATTTCGAAATCGCCCGCTACTTTATCTCTCACGGCCGCCATGTACTGGTGGAGAAACCCATGACCCGCACCCTGGCGGAAGCCGATGAATTGGTCCGCCTCGCATCGGAAACCGGAGTGGTGGTTGGCGTGGGTCACCTGGAGCGGTTCAATCCCGCGGTGCAATGGGTCCGCCCCTTTGTCAACAACCCGCTGTTCATTGAGAGTCAACGCCTGGGGTCGTTTTCACCGCGCTCCCTCGATATTGACGTGGTCATGGACCTGATGATTCATGACCTGGACATCATTCTGGACATGGACTCATCAGCGGTCGAGGGAATCAGCGCCTTGGGTGTGCCCATCATCTCGTCTTGTGTGGATATCGCCAACGTCCGCCTCGAATTCGCTTCCGGACTGGTGGCAAATCTCACCGCCAGCCGCGTCTCCCAGAAAAAAACCCGTAAATTGCGTATATTCCAGAAGGATCAATACATCTCACTGGATTACAAAAAGCGCACGGTGAAAAGCTATTCCCTGCGTGACGGCAATATCCACGAAGAAATCCCCAACATTCCCGACCAGGAGCCCCTGGCCAACCTGTGGGCACGTTTTCGCGATTCCATCCACCGCAACGGTAAAGGCAACGTGGGGCCCGCGCAAGCGCGGCGCGCCCTGGACCTGGCCCTGCGCATCTCCCGCAACATAGAAGAGAAGGCCTCCAATCGAATCACTGGTTGAGCGCCTGATCCAACGAGGGGTTTTCCCCGGCCTGGCCGTAGTGGCGGGGCGCGGCGAACACATCCTGTATGAATGCTACCGCGGCAAACGGGCCCTGGAACCATTGCCGGAGCCGCTGACGCAAGACACCCTCTTTGATGTGGCTTCCCTGACCAAGCCGCTGGTGACGGCGCTGCTGGCCGCGTGGTTTATCCAATACGGCGAGATCGCCATTACAGACCCGGTGCGTCGCTTTCTGCCGGACTACCCCCACTCGCAAATATCCATTCGCCACCTGGCCACCCATACTTCCGGGCTACCGGATTGGCTTCCTCTCTACATTGAATCCCGACCCTATTACGACATGCTGAAATCCCTGCCGCTGAAATCTGCACCGGGGCGCCGGGTACACTACTCATGTCCCGGCTACATCCTGCTGCACTTCGTGTTGACTAAAGTGGCAAAAGAGCCGTTTGTGCGCGCCGCGCAGAAGCTGCTCCTGGATCCGCTCAACATCCCGGATCTCTTGCTGCAGGTTCCCGAGCATGACCGCCTGCGATGCGCGCCTACGGAAAAGGGTAACCAATGGGAAAAGGAACTGGCACGAAAACATTTTCCACAAGCCGTGGTGAATGCGTTTCCCTGGAGAACAGAGGTGATCCGCGCTCAAACCCATGACGGAAATTCTTACTACCTGGGAGGATGTGCGGGCAACGCGGGCCTGTTTGCAACGGCGCGGGCCCTGTTCCGCCTGAGCGCTGAGTTCCTGCCTGAGAGTTCCACCTTGTTTCGCGCGGAAACCCTGGAACTCATGCAGCGTAATCTGACTCCCGGAAAATTATCCCACCGCAGTTTCGGGTTTAAACTGAATTCGACGCCCCTGACCTCGGGGGGAAAGAGCTTCTCCGCGGCAGCCTTTGGTCACAACGGCTTCACCGGGACTTCTCTCTGGATCGACCCGGTCACCCGTATGCGCTATATCCTGCTGTCCAACCGCGTTCATCCCAAAGTGCAATCGCTGAACCTCAATCGCATCCGCCGCCGCTTGCACAAGGCGCTGGTCGGGCGCCTGAGAAAGACGGGATAATCGCTTACACCTCTTCCCTTTTATGCCCGAAAGGGTACTCTACTGCAGCCTTTCCCTTTTTCAAATTGGAATAACTTCTATACCTACACAAAACGTAATAGATCCTGAATTTATTTGGGATTTGGGATTTAGAATGGGTTTTTTCTGGTTCGTGGGCGACCGGCCGGTCGCCCCTACGCCTGTTTCCCTGCCTCCTGTCACCTGATACCTGTCTCCTTTTTTCTACTTCTTACCTTTTCAACTTTTCAACTTTGACATGGCAAGGGGCATATGAGTCGAAAGTCGAAAGTAAAAGCCCTTGGCGAGGGGCAAGGGGCAACGGGCAAG
>DSBM01000166.1 GCA_011049425.1 Candidatus Aminicenantes bacterium | reverse complement strand
TTTATTTAAGTTTTGACTGAATGAGTTTTCCCAGGCGCTCCACCCCGATTCGTATTCCGTCAGGTGGAACCGCGCTGAAACTCATTCTCATGGCATTGCTTCCCCTGCCGTTTCCTTCCGTAAAGAATCCTTCTCCCGCCACGTAGGCGACCTTGACTTCGGGGTTGGATGTGGCTTCCTTGAGCAACTCGGTGGTGTTGATGCCCCCGGGAAGTTCCACCCAGGTAAACAGGCCTCCGTCCGGAAATGTCCGTTTTGTGCCTTGCGGAAAGTACTTGTCAATCGATTCGATCATGGCGTCGCGCCGCTCACGGTGGATATCACACAGGGCCTTGTGATGATCCGGATAATAGCCACGCTTGAAAAACTCGGCGCACAATATCTGCGGCAGGATCGGTGTGTGTGAATTGGTGGCGGATTTGGCGTCAAACAGCTTTGCCATTATTTCACTTGAAGCCAGGATGTATCCCAACCGGCTCCCCGGAGAAAATATCTTTGAAAAACTGTTGGCCAGCACCGTGTGTTGCGTTTTGTCAAAGGCTTTGATGGGGGGAATATCCCTGCCGCTGTAGCGGATGTCCCGGTACGGGTCATCTTCAAGCACGATGACATCGTATTTGCCGCCCATTTCGGCGATTTTTTTCCTTCTTTCCAAAGACAATGTTCTTCCCGTGGGGTTCTGGAAAGTGGGGATTACGTAGATCATTTTGGGGCTGTGCCGGATGATTTTTTCTTCCAGGTCTTCCGGGATCATGCCGTCGTCATCCATGTCAACCGCGACGCACCTGGCCTGGAACATGTCAAATATCTCCACGCTGTGCACGAACGTCGGAGACTCGACCAGAATCACATCACCGGGTTCAATGAACACCTGGCACATGAGATTCATGGCTTCCAGCCCGCCGGTAAGGATCATGATGTTCTCGGCAGAAGCGATCACGCCCTTGGGTGCGAGCAGGTGCGTTACGACGACCTCCCTGAGATCCTGTACTCCCATGACGGATCCGTACGCGAGCGCCTCGACTCCCCTTGTATCTCTGCGCAACACATCCGCGGCAATTTCTCTGACTGTGTCAACCGGAAGGCATTCTTTTGCCGGAGCGCCGCCGCCGAAAGAGATCATTTCGGGGTCGTTCATGGCTCCAAAAAGGTTTCGAATAATTGACGCGGATTTTTCCATACTTTTCATGCGCGCGGCATATTTCATCATGATGTGTTCCTCCGTTACTCAATATCGCCGAATTCTTTTTCCAGCTTCGCGAACAATTCCTCAAACTCCGCAATTTCGTCCTTGATCTTGTATTTATGCTCCGGCCCGGGGAATGTACCCTCCTTGACTTCCCGGATAAACTCCGCGAAACCTTCCGTCGCCACTTTGGCGATATCCGCGTATTTCTTGGTGAATTTGGGTGTGAATGTTTCAAACATGCCCAGGGCGTCACCCATGACCAGTACCTGGCCGTCCGCGTCCGATCCCGCGCCGATTCCATACACGGGTGTGGGCAGAATTTTGTGCACAAAGGCGCAAACTTCTTCAGGAACACCTTCCAGCAATACAACCCGGGCACCGGCCTTGTAGACGGCGACGGCATCCTCGATTACCGCTCTTGCGCTTTCGATGGTCCTTCCCTGGGCTTTGAATCCGCCCATGGCGGCCGAGCTTTGCGGAGTCAGTCCGACATGCCCGAACACGACCATTCCGGCCTGGGCGATCGCCGTGACTTTATCCGCCACCCCGACTCCGCCTTCAAGCTTGATGGCGTCGACATCCCCTTCTTTCATGAACCGTACCGCGTTTCTCACGGCATCGGCCGTACTCTCGTGATAGGAGCCAAAGGGCATATCACCGATAATATAGGTGTTGGGCGCGCCTCTTCTCACCGCCTGGCAATGGTTGATGCTCATATCCATGGTAACGGGAACGGTTCCGGGGTAGCCATATACAATCATTCCCATTGAATCTCCCACCAGGATCATATCGATGCCGGCTTTTTCAGCGTATGAGGCAAAACAACAATCATACGCCGTCACCCACACCACTTTCTCTCCTTTTCGCTTCATTTTGTACAGATCGAGAATCGTCTTTTTCTTGGTTTGCATGCGGCCTCCTTGCCTTTGCTGAATCTATATTATAATATCTATTTTAATTCAGTACAGCGTCTTTTTCCCATAAGACCCGCGCAATCGCATTTTTTATTTGCATTTCAAGGCCCTGGTTTCGTCTGGCAAAACAAACCCCCGTTCAAGAAGCAGCCGGTTACGGCAAATCCATTTACTTGAAACCGGGAACCCGCTATAATGACTTCCCATTCGCGGAGATCACGCCATATGAAACAAAAGGTCGCTTTTATCCTTGCCGGCATCATTGTTCTAACTATTTTGATTGCCCTTTTCATAAAAACGTCCCCAGATGAATTCTACATATTGGAACGCAGGGACATCGAATACTGGATAACCGCCACCTGTACGGTTCAGTTTCCCGAACCCTATACGCTGACCGTTAAGGCTGAGGGAGATGTGATTGAGGTCCCGGTTGTTGAAGGCCAGACCGTCCGGCAGGGCGACCGGCTGGTTCAACTCGATGATTTCAAAGAAAAGCAGGAACTGGCCATCGCCTTGAGTAATTACGAAACCGCAAAGCTCAAGACGATCAACGCCAGGGAAGAAGATTATCCACGACTGCTTGAGCAGTTGCGCAACGCTGAGGTTTCGTTATCGGAAGTACGAAATCACGCGCAGCGCCTGAGCAGGCTCTTTCAAGCCGGCGGTGTATCACAGGTAGACTGGGAAAAAGCGCAAACCCGGAAAGATGAAGCACAGGCCCGCTTCAACCAGGTCAAACTCCAGGTAGACGCCTACAAACGTAGCGGCCGGGCCGCCGAGTGGGTTGAACAATTGAACGTTCTTGACGCCCGGGTGAAGCTGGCACGTCGCGCCGTTTCCGACATGCGCCTGGTGGCTCCTTACAATGGCCTCATTGTCAAACTCGATGCCAAGCCGGGGGAAACCCTGGTTATGGGCGAAACCGCGGTTACGGTCCTGGAAGACAAACCCTGGGTACTCGAGGCCGGCGTTGATCAGAAAGAGCTGCCTTTTCTTGAGGCCGGCCTTCCTTGCACCATCACTTTCGATGCCTTCCCCGCCGAGAAAGTCAAGGCCAGGGTCAGCCTGGTTTGTGCGGTGATCAGTCTAGCCAAAGGCACCTGCCGCCTGAAAATCGAGGTGACCGAGAATCGCTCCTTTATCAAGCACGGCATGACCGGTATTGTAGAAATCACCGGGAAAAAGCGAAAAGACGTCAACGCGGATGTCCTGGCGCTTCCGACCCGCTTCTTGATCCGCAGTCCGCGGGGAAATTTCGTTATGGTGAAGAATGGAAAAGATGTAGAGCGCAAGATGGTTACGGTCGTGCCCATCGGGGAAAAGTGGGTGAACGTGACCAACCTGCCTGAGGGGACACCCATCACACTGCCCGAATGAAAACCGAAAAGAACCGCTACGAATGGATGATCGCCCTGCGATTCCTGATACGGGGACGGGGTCAGACTTTTCTAATCATCCTGGGTGTTGCCGTGGGTGTGGCGGTGCAGTTTTTTCTCTCTTCGTTGATCAGCGGGCTTCAGATCAGCCTGATAGCCAATACGGTCGGTTCTTCGCCCCATTTGCTGGTCCTGCCCGCTGATCGCCGGCCCTCTGACGCCAATGATCATGATTTCAGTGATCGCGGCCGCTTTCTGGTTGAAGAAAACACCGAGATCCATTCCTGGCAGCAGTATGTCAACGATTTGTCCAATGATGCGCGTGTATTGCGAGCGGCGCCGGCTGCCAACGGACAGGGTTTTATTGTGCGCGGCAACACCGTGGTGGCCGTGGCCGTAAAGGGACTGACCGCACCCGAAGGACTGGATATCTACCGCATCCGGGAAAACACCACCTCCGGAAACCCTGATCTGGGTTCGGATTCCGTTCTCCTGGGGAAACGCCTCGCGGAGCGCTTGACACTGGCCGTGGGCGACAAGTTCTATTTGCGCAATGATCAGGGAGACCAGGTGGTTTTGCGTGTCGGCGCCGTGTTTGACCTGGGTGCGGCGGCCGGCAATGAGTTGCTGGTGGCATCCATCGACCTGGTAAAAAGCTTTTTCGCCATCAAAGGAGTATCCGCAGTCGAAGCGCAAGTGCGGGATGTATTTGCCGCTCAGGATGTGTCACGGGATATCGGTCGTCAATACACGCGGGTGAAACTCGAATCGTGGCAGGAGAAAAACCGGGATTTGTTGACCGCGCTGCGCTCGCAGAGCACTTCGTCGGTTACCATCCAGTTTTTTGTGATTGTCAGCATCTCGTTGGCGATCGCCAGTGTGCTGGGTATCGCCGCGGTGCAGAAGCAGCGGCAACTGGGGATACTGAAAGCCATGGGAACAACCGACCGCAGCGCTTCACGTATCTTTATGATCCAGGGAATCCTGCTGGGCGCAGTCGGCTCCCTGCTGGGGGTTCTGCTTGGCCTGCTGATGGGCTATGGATTTATTACCGGCACCAGTGCGGCCTTCGGGTTGGAAATCAGCCTCCGTACCCTGTTGACACCATTTGTACTGGCCATGATCGCCGCCGTAACGGCATCCACGGTTCCCGCGCGCCGTGCGGCGAAACTGTCACCCATCGAGGTAATCCGCAATGGCTGACGCTGTGTTGAGAACCCGAGGCCTGTGCAAGACATATTACGGTCGCGTGGACACACCGGTCCTGCACGACATCTCGATTGAGATTGCCGCCGGCAGTTTCTCCGCCCTGATCGGACCATCCGGATCCGGCAAAAGCACTTTGCTCAACTGCATGGGACTGCTGGATCCACCCACCGCGGGCGAGATCGAAATCGGTGGTCAAACCATACGCACCCATAATGTCAACGACCTGGCCGCTTTCCGCAACCGCAACGTCGGTTTTATCTTTCAGTTCCATTACCTTTTGCCGGAATTTTCCGCGCTGGAAAACATCCTGTTGCCTGCCTGGATCGCCGCTGGAAAACCGGATGCTGAAACCCGAAAAGAGGCATTGCGCATCATGGAGCGCATTGGCATGGCGCCTTTCCGAAATAAAGCGATATATGAGTTATCCGGAGGTCAGCAGCAACGTATCGCCATCGCCCGCGCCCTGGTTACGCGCCCCAAACTGATCTTTGCCGACGAACCCACCGGCAACCTAGACCGTGAAAGCGGCAATGCCGTCCTCGATATCATGGCCGAATTGAACCGCGAGAGTGATATCACCTTGGTTATGGTCACCCATGACCGCGAAGTGGCTTTGCGCGCGGATCACATCTTTGAACTGGTCGACGGCCGCATCTGCAAGTCCATCAACCTGGCAAAAACCGGCAAAGATGCCGCTACCGAGGCGCTCGAAGACCGCTCCTGCTCCTTCAAAGAGTGAGTTTTTTTGCGATTTATCTGCATTTCTCACAATGATTGTCGCGAGCAGATCGTTGTGAAAAATGCAGGTTAAATCCGGTTGCGCCAGATGCCCCACACGATCCGCCACTCGATCTGCGGCAGCGGGTCCGGCAATCGATCCACATGCATGCAGAGGAATTTTTCATCCGGCCTTTCGACCGTGTTGTGAACCATACCCCCGTAAAGCTTTGCAAACCCGGCTTCCCGGAAAACTTGATTGAGTCTGGCTCCATTCCCGGTATGAAGTCCCGTGGCGCGAAGCCCGTCCAACAATTTGCTTTTAAAGCCGGAATCCGGACGGATCGCAGTGGCCTCGTAATCGTATTCGGCAAACAAGGCAAACCAGCCCCCCGGAGACAACTTTCTTTTCACCCGGCGTAACCACGCAGCCGGATCCGCCACACTGGAGAAAAAGAACGAGGCGACATACAGATCCGCTTCACGGGGGTATCGCACGGCATCGCCCGCCACAAAAGCATCACCTTGCGCAAGGATCGCTTCCCGGATATCCATTCCGATATAGGACGCATCGCTGAGGGCCATCATCTCCCTTGCCAGGAGTCCGGTTCCGCAACCCGGCTCAAAGATCTTCTCAACTCTTCTCAGCGGAAGCAGGGAACAGATATACCGCCTCAACCCGGCAAGTTCACGAAACTGCCGTTCGTATATCCGGGCAAGGGCCGCACCGTCACATCGAATCTTTGCAGGGTACTCCCGTCTTCTTTTCAAGCGGACACCCTCCGCCACACAAATCAAAATGCACGCAATCGCGGCACTCCGCATCCACCCAGGCGCGCTTACGGGCGGCTTTCATCAGGCGACTGTTCCAGATTGAATCCCAGGAGTCCATCAGAATATTGCCGGCGGATTCGTACCAGCTCTGGCAGGGCAGAACTTCGCCGTCCGGCTCCACACACAGGTTATATTCTCCGGCGGTGCAACGCTTGGGACCCAGAGAAAACTCCAGGGGATTGAACTCACAATACCGGGTAGGCGAATACCAGATGAAGCGCATATCGAGCCGGTCCAATTCTTCCACCATTTCCAGCATGGTAATCTCCAGGTCTTTTGCAGATACCGCGAACCGCCCGCCATCGGCCTTTCCCGAATGAATCACGGCATTGGCCGCGATCGCGTTCAGTCCAAGCTCATGGGCGAACCGGACGGTTTTGGCCATGCCGTCACGGTTGAGGGTGGTGATGGTGGTATTGGTGATGGTGTGCAGGCCCGCATCCAGGCAATTCCTGATGGCTGCAACCGTAGTCTGAAAACTTTCCGTGCCGGTCATCCTGTTGTGGACCTTCGCATCGTGGGACTCCAATGTCACCTGCACATGGTCCAGTCCCGCGTCAACCAGTTTTTGCAGATAATCGCCGTCGGCCAGTTTCACGCCGTTGGTCAAAAGCCCCGTAACCATTCCCAGGGATTCGGCAAAAGCGATCAATTCAGGCAAATCGTTTCGCAACGTGGCTTCACCGCCGGTAAAAATCACATGGGGAACGCCCAGGTCCCAGATAATCTTGAGGACCTTTTTCCACTCCTGAGACGAAAGTTCGCTTTTCTCTCTTGCCTCATTGTAGCAGTGCAAACATTTCAGGTTGCACCTGTAGGTGAGGGCCAGATCCATGCGGTATGGGACATCAACCTTGCTTTGAAACGGTTCCCGCACATCGATATTTAAGAAAGTGATGGGCTCTATGGCGCCGCTGCAAAGGATTTTTTCCAAGGTAACGCGGAAAGCGTTCAGATCGTTTTCGACCTCTTTTTTGCCCGCGTTGTAGTTGCTTTTCAACTTCGCCAAAGCTTCTTTATGGGAAAACTCAGACAAAATCATCCAGGCCATGTCCGCGGCCACCTTGTTGAGATGAATGATCCTGGATGCGTCAACCGTAAGGATCCCGTTGCCTTCCGGGTCCACGCGCAGGTGAATCCTGTGTCCGTTACGCATGAAATGGTGCAGTCCCCCGGGACTTAAACCGGGCCCGCCCTTTTGAGTGCTTACCGGCATTTTATCGACCTCCCCCGGCGCAGGCGCAGGCACAACCCGCGCAAGCGCACGCGCAGGCGCAGCCGCTTCCCGAACCGCCTCCGCTGGTGGATACAGGTGGCGGATTGGACACCGCGGTTACCGCGCGGGACAATTGTGAGATTTCGCCGACCCACCCCCCCGCGGTTCCCTCGAGGAATCCCGCGAACTCGGAACAGGCGGCCGCCAGAGAAATGTTGGCGGATGACCCGGAACGCGAGCCGCCGGTAGAGGAACCGAACCAGAAAGAGGGAAGACGGACCCGTTTTTCCGCGGGCAGTTCTCCGACCCTGGATGCAAAATCCCGGTCGGCCAGGAGCCATTGAAACATATCCGCCAACCTTTTCCCCAACTCTTCGGCGGATCGATCCTTCTCCACCATTTTCCAGGCACTCTTGATTACGCTTCTGTAGTACTCTCTTGTCTCTTTCAGCGAGTAGCCCTCCATCTTGTTTTTCAATTCCTCGATCATGCCTAAAAAGATTTTTCTGACCTTCTTTTCCGCAATGGCGCCTTTCTCGGGGATAATATCCAACAGCTCTTTTTCATATGGCCTGAGTCCCTCGGCGGATCCCGCTTTCCTTAAAATCTTTCCATCCAGCCGCAACGCGCCTTTTTTGATCATGCCGAAAATGATCATGAGAAAAACCCGGTCCAGCTTCTCTTCCAGAAGCAGGGCCGCCATGGGAGCGGTGAGACCCCTGCGCACACTTGAACCTTCCAGGCCGATGGACGGAGGCAGGTATTGCTCCATTCTGAGCCTGGCTTTGCGCATCGCCCTCACGACAAAGAAGACAATCAAGGCGAAGATCAGGAACATGACAAAAAAAACAATCAAAACATCCATGGCCTGGGAGCTGATCACGGGTTTTTTCGGCCTTTCCGTCAACGGCCCCGCCACCAGGGCGGCGGGAAAAGAGATGCCCGCGTTGTAGCGGGAATCCACTTTGCGCAGTTCCTTCCATACATAAACGACCCGCCCCTGTGAAGTGATATGCGAACTTGTAAAAGGCCGTTTGTGAAAAACCACGTCGTCGGGCTTCGCACCCGGTGGAAAAATGATTTCAAGTGTAAAATCGCTTTTCCCGCTGAGGATATCACCGTCAAACCAGGTAGGGGAAAACTCCACGGACGCGTAATCCTTCTTTTCCGAATCGAGAAAAACCATTCCCCGGTTCACGCTCGCGCACTGGAATCGTCCGCTCTGCCCCGGTCGGATCGCGTCCCCACCCAGGTGAACCTCCACCCCGACGTCAACGTACTTGGAGGGAAAAATCTGATCAAGGGGCTTTCCATCAATGGTTGCAATCACCGAACTCAGGTCGTAGTCTTTGGAGGGAAAACCGATATCCACGATATCGATACTGCTGCGCCCGGTTTGGCAGCGGAACATAATGTCATAAGCGATCGTCAAACTTCTGTCCCGGTTGACCTCAACCGTACACTTAAACTCCGGAATAAAAAAGCCGTAATCCTGGCCTGCAATGGGCAGACACAACAACAACACGGCAAGAATCGCC
The DNA here is from genome assembly GCA_011049425.1 of Candidatus Aminicenantes bacterium. Lineage (NCBI taxonomy): Bacteria > Candidatus Aminicenantota > Candidatus Aminicenantota bacterium. The sequence continues at coordinate 7,320 of DSBM01000166.1, read as the reverse complement.
CTTACCATTTCGGAGCCTCCTCAAGCTGGTATTCATGCCGGCAATAGGGACAGGAAACAAACACAGTACCGGCACGCAGGGCCGCCTGATCCGCACTGAGCGAAGCGCCGCAGTAGCGGCAATTCAAATCTTCAAGCTTTACGTCTCCACTGAGTTCCAGCTTACTTTCCAGAACCACGTTCTTTGTCCGCGTACCGCGCAGTCCCAGAACCGTCAGGGCAATTCCCGTACCCAGAATGATCAGGCCCGGAACGAACCTGCCGCCGATCACAAACACCAGACCAAGGAAAACAACAACAACTCCCAGGCCGGTCAACACGATATGCACCGCATTCATGCAAGCCTCCTCGAATCCGTTCCTTTATTCAACGTCGGGAATGGTTTTAAAATCACGCCAACCGGCATTTTGCCTACATGAGCAGATCGCGGGCACAGCATATCGGCACGGGAATCATACACGGCACTGAATAAAAGACCTGCGCGCCCCCTGGAATGATTGCCATGGGGCGGAAACGGTCTTGAAATGTCGCGTCAGCCACCCCAAGGCATTTGCGCGTACTCTTCAAACGCCCTGTCGTGCATTTCATTGAAAAGCTCTTCGTGGCCACGTTCCCATCTGGCCAGCTTTTCCAGTACTTTTCTGGCTTCACCGCCGGCTTTCTTGCTTGACATTTCATAAAATTCGGCAAAGTCGCGCTCAATCAGGTAGGCCATGCGCAACACCGGCAGGTCAGGGACCATGGCTTCCAGAACGGTCTGGTCCATCAGTTCGGATCGAGCGCGCTGCGAAAAGAAGCCTTCTGTTTCCATTTCTGTCGCAAGCGTTTCGTTGGCGGCCTCACCCTTTTTCAAGGCATCCAGTTGTCCCTGAATGAACTCGATGTGTTTCTGTTCTTCGACAGCCAGTTCCCGGAAAATGCCGGCAGCCGCAGAATGTTTCATGCGTTCCGCATTTTCCTCAAAAAACCTTTTGCCTTCATATTCACGCTGTAACGCATACTCATAAATTTTTTGAATATCCATGGTGTGTCTCTCCTGTGAATTTTGTAACACCGGCACACAAACCACGCGCGCGGTCCAAAACATTGTTCTCGAAAAACCCGCATTTCCCCATTGGCGGATTCTAGGTTAGCGAAACCGGAATGTCAAGAATCTCCGGGTCAGGGGCGTCCAGATGGGGCTGATGATCATGAAGCGTTTCATTTTGCTCTTTGGTCGTATGCCTGTGTGTCTCCAAAGCTTTTTCCCGTAGGATTCTGCCGACGTGGCTGTTATGGGCATTCCGGTACATCCGGGCCAGGCGAATCAGGCGGCTGGTTTCTTTAACCGCAGCAGCGGCTTTCCGCACACACTTGGGGGATTAAAACCATAATTGGGAAAAACGGGGGGCTTGCGTAATGACAATTCGTGGCATTTCCAAGTGGTGAAAACCATTCATAAATGGTTCGGATACGGCTCGCTTGGAGCAGCCTGATCGCCGGGAAACGGCAACCAAAAAAATGCCCCCGTTTTTTTACAGTTTTGGGGCATAGACAAATGCCCCATCGCAAAAAATAATGTCCTTTCCCTGGAGGTCTACATAGAACCCCTGCTGGTCGAAACCGTTAAAAACGCCGTCGCTTCCACCGCTGGCAACGAGAAACCTGTTCGCGTTTGAATCGAATCTTAAGACAAAAGCGTTGCCCCAGGCATCCTTCTCAGTAAGCTCTTGAAGAAAGGCGGGGTAGAGTTCTTTGATTGTTCGGGGATATTGATTAAAATCGACATAGTACGTTGCGGCGGCGGCTCCGATTTCTTTCATGGTCTTCATGGTTTCCCTGTACCCTTTCAAAAGATTCGGGTTGAAATCCGCCTGTTCCAGCTGCTTAAGACTATTCATCGCCATTTCCGCATGGGATGAACCCGGGTTTGCCTTTGCAACACTCTGGAGCAACACTTTCCCTTCCGGCAGAAATCCCAGGTTGACCAGGGCCCTGGCTTTGCTCAACAATACCACCGGTGAACCGGCTGAAATCTCCAGGCCTTTCTCTGAATAATACAGGGCCAAATCCCATTCCTTGTCATCCGCAGCCAAATCCGCGAGTTTTTCGAAGGCTCCTTTCCGATTGACCGCGTCGGCGCCATACTTGTGGAGATAGCTCATCAGGGCATCCCGGGCACCCCGAACATTGTGAACCTTCAGCAAATAATCATGCATATCCCAATGGGCGTTTCGCGCAGCCTCGGTATCCGGAGCCTGACGCAGAATCTCAGTAGTCAAATGAATGATCTGGTAATAATCCGGATTTTCCGCACCCCCGGGTTTCAAAAGGTTCCGGAGCGTCTGCATCCGGGATTCAGCAATCCTCATTTGCTCAGCAAGAGATGTCTTTGCCCGTGCGAAAAAGGTGTTCATCTCATCTGGTAACTCTTTAAGTTGGACGAGAGTTGCGGCCATCTTTTCTTCGGCTTTTTTTAACACCATGTTGATGGAATCCGGCTGTGAGGCAAAAGCCGGGATGAAAATCGCCATAACCAAAACAAGAGCCATGATTTTAGTTCGACCCACTTTATCCTCCATGCCTGGGAAACACAATCTTTCCGTCATATTTTTAGTTTTCCTTGATACAAATGGAAATTGTCGCCTTGTCTTGATGGGGCTTCAACCCCGGCAGTATGGTGTAGGTTCCAGGTCCCAGGGTTTTTCCTGTCCCGCTCCGCCCTGCCGCCCCTGTCCCACATGTAGTTGGTACTTTCCCGGACCAAGCACGAGATCCTTTAAGGACTGGGGAAATTCGGATATGGGTTTGTTTGTTTCACGTATATAGTGAAAAACAACCGCCAGGGCACGGGAAGTTGGGAAATGATAGGCGGAAAATTCCATTTCCTTTTCGGTTATTTCAATTCGTGGCATCGGCGGCCATACCGGCCAGGGCGGGAGCCCGATCCTGGCGCGCTCCTTTGTATAAACGGTCATCACTCCGGGGTCGAAGATAACGAATGCATGGATTTTCACCGGATGAGTCTGGGAATGGCACTGGGTACATCCGTCTAGGCGTTCGATTCGAAAATTGACGGCCGCCTGCCCCTCCGGAACGGCAAGCGTACCGGGAACTTGCTCACAGGTGGTTGTATCCATGGTTCGCGCTTCAACGCGCTGTCTCGGTCCTGAATCCTGGCCGTCTTGAAAAATCACCAGTACGGGACGATGGTTGGGGTCAGTGGACTCGCGGGTAGCGAACTGGGATTTGGCTTCGGGATCGCTTGATGTGGGATCGGTAAGGGTCGTCTTAATCACCAGTCCGCAATTGGATTCACCCGCCTGCCATTTCCGAACAAGAGCTGTGATGTCCACTTCAGTCCACGCCGGAATGGAAGAAGCCGACATGAAAACGGCCTCAGGACTTGTATCAAAAGCAGGTTGCTGCATCCAGCATAATTCACCTGGTTTGGCCTTTGCTTCCACCTGCCCGGAGTGATATGTTTGAGAACCTTCCTCCCATGGTCCCGTGACACGATAAACACCGAGTTCATGTACAGGCCCGGCACTATGGTTCTGGTAAAGTTTCAGAACGGCGCGACCGACAACCACGTCGGCCGACAACTCAAAGCGTAGATAGGCCCGCTTTTCTCCGCCTGCCGGGTGCCAGCCGGCACCCATGTTCACCGATTTTCCGGCATTGGCCCAGTTCCAGTTTCGGTAAGAGAAGGCATAAACCTCACCATCAGCTACTGGATACAACTGCTCCGTTTTCGCAGCAAAAGAAACGGAAGGAAAAGAAAAGCACACGGTCAGGACCAACAGACAGACCGCCAAGAAGTTCAGCCCGAATCTCATAATCCCCCTCCTCACTCTTCCAGTGTAAATTTTCTTTTCGCCATCCCAACCCGGACACGGTCTCGAATCCGCAATCAGTTCCAAAAATCCACTTCTTCCAAAATACAGCACTATCAATGTCAGGGTATCGGCACTGGCCTTACCCTCTCGCTTTCATATCATATAGTGAGTGTGTGGGTATTTTCAACAAAAAATCGTACTCTGGAAGAGAATGGGAACTGGTTTTAAACTACCATTTATTGTATGACCTTGAATCGCATATTTCCGCCTGCCGGCCATGTCCCTGCGAATGCGAAGCGGATCGCAAACGCGGTGAAACCGGAGTATGCGGCGCGGCGGCGATTACCCGGAACAGGCCCGTAAGGCCCTCCTGGAAATGCACCGCCAGGTCGGGGTACTGAAAACAAACAAACGGGGAATCGCCGTATCCGGGCTGTTGATCCGCCACCTGGTGCTGCCCGGGGGGCTGGCCGGCACCACCGATTTTGTCCGCTTTGTAGTTGAAAAGCCGGGCCCGGACAGCTTCGTCAACATCATGAGTCAGTATCGTCCCTGCTACTTGGCCCGGAAATACCCGGAGATCAACCGCGGGATCACCAAACGGGAATTCGATGAAGCCATGAGGGCGGCCCGGGATGCCGGGCTCCGCAATTCCCTATGATCCTGGAAATTTTGGAATGTGCTATGATCGGATCCGGATTAGAATAACCGGATTGGAGTTCCAGGAGAATTAAACATGAACACAGCACGGCGAATACAGACCTGCCTGTTTTGCCTTCTTTTTCTGACAACCATGGCAAGCATTCACGCGGAATCCGGATCTCCGGAGGGGTATTGGAAAACCATTGACGACGAGACCGGAGAAGTCAAATCCATCGTCAAGGTATGGATTGATGAAACGGCAATGTTGAGGGGCCGGATTCTGAAAATCTTCCCCAAGCCGGGAGAGGATCCCGATCCGGTCTGTGACAAGTGCAAGGGAAAGTTGAAAGACAAAAAGATTATCGGCATGGTGTTCATGTGGGGATTTGAAAAGAAAGGCGACCATTGGGTGGACGGCAAGATCGTGGACCCGGAGAACGGCAAACAATACCATTGCCGGGTCCATACCGAAAACGGCGGCAGCGAGTTGAAAGTGTACGGCTATATCAAATTCATTGTCAAGATCGGCCGTACCCAGACCTGGATCCGAACGGACCACACCGCCACGAGCGGGTAGTGTTCCAGCTTCAGCGGCAGGTCAGTCTTTGTTTGTTTTCTTTTTTCCCGGGGGAGTGCGATGGGGGCCGAAGTACTTTTCACTACGGTAGCGCAGCCACACCCGCAGCACCTGCGGCACCTTTTCCCGCTGCTCCCGGCTCAGACTTTCATACAACTCCATGGCCTTTTCGCGATGAATGCGGCAGGCGGAGTTGTTGTGAGCATCCCAGTACGACCGCGCCAGGCGAATCAGGCGATTGGTTTCCTTCACCGGATCAACGGATTTCCGCGCACTCATTCGTGGATTATAATCCATAAGCAGGAAAATGGGGCGGATCGTTTCCTTTCGGCCGGCAACCTAATCGTCCGAATCTGTTTTGCGCACCCAGGTCCCGTCGGATTTCTGAATCCAGTGGCCGGCCGGCTCGTTTCTGGCGATCTGAACGGCGCGCCGTTTGCCGACTACCTGCACGCTCACGTTGATTTCTTCCGCCACCATCTGGTATACCAGCCGCCGGTCCACATTTTCCTGGCTGACCGCATCCTTTTGCTTATCGGTCTGGTCGCTGGAACGAAATTCAAGATATCCCAGGTTGTTTTCGCCGATCAGGCCCTGATCTTTCATCTGCGTCAGAAGAGGCAGTCTTTCCGCCATGCGCTTCTTGATGGCGGCCCGGTCCGCCGCCATCGCGGATACACCGAATGCCAACAACACTATCCATACTCCAAACCATTTATGCTTCATCTTTATCCCCTCCATTCGGATCACCTGGTTTCGCTTCTTTTTCATACTGCTTCGCGTCCAGGTCGCCAAAGAATTCATCCAGCGCTCTGTCGATCTTGACCCGGATTTCCACCGTGACGTGTACCGGCTGAATCGTCATCTCATGCTTCATGCGAATACACGAAACCCCTCCGGTAAGGATCCATATCAACGCAAATACCGCCCATATCCGCCTCATAACACCTCCTATTTTTTCGACTGCAGCCCCGACTCCCTGAGCAGGGCGTTTACATCAATGTCCACAAATTTCAGTTCCAAAAGCAACCCCTTTAAATCCACCAATCGCTCACCGGAAGGATCGCGAACGAAATCCCGCCTAGCGGGATCAAACTTCAACGGGAGTTTCCGCCGCGGTTTTCCGGACAATTGAACCACCATATTCAAATGATCTCGCGAATCCTCGATATTCACCTTGGCCCACTCGTATGAGAAATCGCGAATGGACTCTTCCGCCAGCAGGATACCGCCTGTCATATCCGCCGCGTCCACAACACGTATAATTCCCGTATCACCCGGGCTCGTAGCCAGGTGCGCTTCCTTGAAATGGATTCCATCCGAACCGATGCGGACCGGTAACACGCCGCTGATGGTTCCTTCCCCGGTGGCATTGCTTTTTCCGGTAATCATGTTGAGCAGGTCGGCCAACTGCAGGCGATCACAAATGAAATCGATTTCCATGCCCGTATCCTGCGATGGGAATCGAAACGCCGTTGTGGTTACCCGACCTCCGCTAAAGGCAAAATCCAACCGTTCCATTAACCCGGATGTCAAGCCATCAAGCTGAACCTGCACACGTCCGTCCATAATCTTCGCGGGTCCAAGAGAAAGCGATTGAAAACGCAAAACCTGGGAAGGTAATGTTCGCAACTCATGCAAACGATCAAAACGAATGGTTCCGGATAAACCGGAGACGTTCAGTCTCGCCTGCTTAGAGGTCAAATTGACATCTGTCAGGGTGATTTCCGCCATTGAGGACAGGCCGGAATCCGGCAACATATTGATCTTTCCCAGCAAGCCGATGCCGCCGCCACCCCTGAAACCGGTCATGGCGGGAAGGATGTTTCCCAAATCAGAACCGGCGCCAAGATCGGTTGCTGGTATCTCGAAATCGATGTGAAACAGATTGTCCGTGGCACCGGAATCCGCCCCGGCATTGAACCGCATTTTCAGACGCCCATCCGACAAATCCGCGGATCCGCCGGCGATGGCTGTACGCCCGGAAACAAACACATCGGACTGAATTTTTTGCAATTTGATGCCTGAAAAATCCACTTGCTCAATAGTCAGCGGCAAGGCGGCAATTTGTCCCTCGCTGGTGTAAGGCACGCTCCCGGAAATTCCACTGACCCGGATTCCGGTTTCGTTATGCGCGAATTCTCCCTTTTCCAGTTGAATCACGCCCCGGTAAGTCAACTTCGGCCCCGGGGAAATCCGCCCATCCACACCCATTCGGGGAAATCGAAGCAACCATTGATCAGACGCCGCCTGGAAATTATCAGCCTGGATACGGACACGTGCG
>DSBM01000165.1 GCA_011049425.1 Candidatus Aminicenantes bacterium | reverse complement strand
GAGCAGTCATGCTCTGCACGGTTCAAGCTGTTAAGGCACTGCCGAACGAAAGGGGGCAGAAACAGTCAGCGAAGGCCTAAACTGGTGTGATATGCTCTCTACCCGATCAATTTGACAATTTGCATAAAGTCTAACTGCCAACATTAAGTTAAATTATTTCGCTGAAACAAGCAAAAATATCGGCTGTAAAGCCAAAATGTCAAATTGTCAAGAACCGTCCCCTTACTGCGCCCTTTGCCAAGGTGCGTGGTTGCCTATTGTTTCTTAAGCGCGATATTGATCTCGATGGGCTTGTCTTTCACCTCGATGACCTGCTTGTGGGACGCGTATCCCGGACGAGCCACCTCGATAGTGTAATTACCCGGTCTGAGGCGCAGGTTGTCGATCTTGCCCGAAGCGGGAGCGATGCCCCAGAATCTGCCATCGAGGTAGATCGCGGCTTCGGCCGGCTGTACGTTCAGGGTGACATTGAGGGCATCCATTTCCAACTCTTCAGCAGCCGCTTCCATCTCTTCGGGGGGCAAAGCCTCATCTTCGGGAAGCGGTTTGGGCTCAACGGTTCTGGCTACCGGCTCTTGCGAAGGTTGCGCGGGTGAAACGGTCCTTCGGGGATCAAGGGGCCTCAGCCGCCGCCGCACGGTAATGCGACCGCCGTCGTAATCCCTCAGGTTAACCACTTCTTCATAGTAACCATCTCGCTTGATTATGATTTCGTGCCGGCTTCCCTGCAGGCGCAGGGCGGATTCCGGCATGGAGAATTCGTACGCTTCACCGATCAGGCGGCCGTTGAGCAGGATCATGGCGTCATCGGGGTCTACCTCAAACACGATGCGATAACTGCGGAAGTCATATCCCGGGGCGGTATCATAGGGAACGTGGATGGTGCAGGCACCCAGGAACAGCACGAACATGGACAATGCCGACAATTTCACAATTTTCATTATCTCCTCCTTTCTCAGGCGTAATGGGAAAAAGGACCGTTTGCTTTTGCCCTTCCTCCACCTCACCTTAGCAAAACCTTTGCCAGCAACCGCAGCCGTTGTTGTTGCGTTTTCCGGACAAGGTTCATCAATAATAACTGAATTCCCGTTGCTCTTCTTCCGCGGTCACGAAAATGGCCGGGGCATCCGAACGGGGGCAGACATTCTGGCAGATGCCGCAGCCGATACAAAGATCCGGCACCACGTAGATCTGGTTGACTTTCACGAGGCGGCCCTCGAAGTTCCATAATTCCACTTCCCGGAAATGGATGGCTTTCTCGGGAACCGGGCAGTGCTCTTCGCATACCGCGCAATTGTAACCGTCCGCGTAGGTGTAGCAGCGATTGCGATCGATCACCGCGGTGCCGATCTTGAACTCTTTCTTTTGTTGAAGATCCAGTGGTTCAATGGCGCGGGTGGGGCAGACCTCGGTGCAGCGGTTGCATTCGTATTCGCAATAGCCGAGGTTCGGGCGCAGCACCGGGGTCCACAAGCCATCCGCACCGGTTTCCAGGGCCGCGGGCTGGATCACGTTGGTGGGACAGACCTGCATGCATTGCCCGCAACGCACGCATTTCTCTAAAAATTGCTTTTCCTTGACCGCTCCCGGCGGCCGGATGAATCCGTGGATTTTTTGCCGCGCGCGTGGCCCCACCGCGGGCAGGGCCCCGACCACCAGCCCCGCCACCACGCCGCCCAGGACCCGGCGCCGGCCCAGGTCCAGCGGGGTCCGGCTCTGCCTGGAAGACGGGTATGAGAATTCAGTGGCCACGGCGTCATGGGGGCAGTCCACGGCGCAGTTAAAGCAAACCAGGCAGTCGGCTTTGTGATAGTCTTTGTAGGGGCTGCCGCCGTAGGTGCAATGGGCCGCACAGACATTACAGGACTTGCAGTGGTCCCCGGTTTTCAAACGCATCAGGCTGAAGCGGGAGATCAGGGCGTAAAGCGCGCCCAGGGGGCAGAGGGAGTTGCAGTAAAAACGCCGTCGCCACAGGTTCAGCGCCAGAATAATGAGCAGGATCAGGCCGATCAGCGCCGATTGGGCGAACGCGCGTTGTTCGGTTGTCAGCACGTGGCGGCGGGCCAGGCGATAGGCGGGTTTGAGAACCGTTGCCGTAACGCCCCCTTCTTCGGCCCCGCCCTTAACCAGTTGGTTGAGTCCGTGGTTGGCGGCCGGGGCCAGGGAGACGGCGGTGCTACGGGTGAGCAGTGAGAGTGGATCCAGCCAGCCGCCGATGTGGGTTCCCATCAACGCCATCACCACCACCAGGATCAGCACAACGTACTTGATGCGCAGGGCGCGGTGGGGAACCGGCTCGATCTTCTTTTTTTTGCCGCGGATGCCCAGCCAGGTAGAGAACTGATGCAAGGTGCCCAGGGGACACACCCAGCCGCAGAAAAAGCGCCCGAACACCAGGGTCAGCGCCACCGGGGTCAATGACCAGAGGAATACTTTCAGGACCGTGCCCGTTGCCAGGAAGTTCAGCACAAAGAGCAGGGGGTCAAAATAAAAGAACAGGCGGGAACCGGCTACCAGCAAGGCAAAAAACCCAACCAGGAAAACCACCTGAGACAGGACGCGCAATACGCGCAGGGAACGCGCCGTGGACCGGGTCATGTGAACCTCAGGCCGCCACGCGTTTCACCGAGATGGCGGCCGGATCCATCCGGCCCATGCCCAGTTCGTGTGCGGCGCGAATAAACGGCACCTCGGCTGGAATCCGGCCGAAGAGTTCGGCGGCGATGGTGTCCGCTTCCAGGATATTGGTCGAGGCGATCACCGTTTTCTTTTCTTCCACGTCGGACAGGCGTCCACCCACCGGGCCGTTGCGCAACAGGATGCGCCAGGCGTCCACCACCACCAGGTGAGAGGTGAAACCGTGGGCCAGATCGGCGATGTTTCCGCCCATGTTGCGGTGGAGCTTGCCCCGGCGTCCGCCCAGGATGCCGTAGAGGTTCTTCATGGCAATGGTTAACTCGGCGCTGCCGTGGTGTTTCAGAATGGGCACGTTGATAAACTTGTCGACTTCCAGGAAATCGCGGTATACCGGCCATTGCTGGAGGTACTCGCCCTTGAAATCATGCATTACCAGGCGGTTGTCATCGGTGTGGCGCACGTCCAGTCCCAGTTTGCGCGCCATCTCCTCGATGCCGCTGCGGGAATATGTATCTTCGGCCTTGTGGCAGGGGCGGTCCATGACGATGACTTTCTTGGCGCCCGCGTCCAGGGCCGTTTCCGCCAGGGCGCGCAGCACTTCCGGGTTGGTGCAGGCCGCCTGCTCCACCTTGCGGTTCCAGCCGATATTGGGTTTGAGCATCACCACGTCGCCCTTGGAAATGAATGTTTTCATGCCGCCCATGGCCGCGATCACGGCCAGGGTGGTGGTGTGGGGATCATCGCCGCTTCCACTCACCACCGCCGGGGCCGCTTCCGGGGCGTTGCTCCGCAGCCATGGCGAAATGGAAAGCGCGGTAGTCGCAGCCAAACTGGTTTTTACAAAGTCTCTGCGTTTCATTTTTATCACCTTTTTATCTGGTTCGGGACACCAACGTCCCTTTTCGCAGATTTTATTATAGCGGGATGGGAACAGGCTTTCAACAATACAGAGTTGAAGAGTTGGAAAGTTGAAGAGAAGGTGACCCGCCTTCGCCAAGGCTACGGCGGGCAGGCAGGTATCAGGTGACAGGAAGGCAGGAAGGCAGTCGAAAGTTGAAAGTCGAAAGTCTAAAGTAAAAACAAAAACCCGCAGTGACTATCTCATCTGAACTTCTTCCCCACCCTCAACTCCCTCAACTGTCTCAACTTCCCAACTTCTCAACTCCCTCAACATCTTCCCGTCTGTTATTATGCTACAATGGCTTTTTCCCCGCCTGGAGGATTGATGCCCGATTCGAACCTGCTGCAACACGTCGCCGCTGCATGCGCAACCCCCCTGGAATCCGTTCGGCAGGTTGCCGGCCTGCTGGACCAGGAGATGACCATCCCCTTTATCGCCCGTTACCGCAAGGAAGTCACCGGAGGCATGGATGAAGTGGCGCTGGAAAAGATCCGTGACCACCTGGACGCAGCAAGAGAGTTGACGCGGCGCCGGGTCACGGTGTTGAAAACCATTGAGGAACAGGGCAAGCTGACCGGGGAACTGCGGACCCGGATCGAGTCCACCTGGTCCCGCACCGAATTGGAAGACCTGTATCTGCCCTTTAAGCCCAGGCGCCGCACCCGCGCCGCCATGGCGCGGGAAAAGGGTTTGGAACCGCTGGCTGCGGCGCTCCAGGATCCTGCTTTACCCGGTGATCCCGAAACCATGGCGTTGCCCTGCGTTGACGCAAAAAAGGGATTGGAGAGTGTGGACGAAGTACTCAAGGGCGCGTCGGACATCCTGGCCGAGGGTTTCAGCGAGCATGCGGAGCTGCGGCGCTTGATCCGCGAGCGGGTGTGGCGCACCGCGTTCCTGGAAGTGGAAGTGCGCAAGGATTTCCGGGATCAACGCACAAAATTCGAACAGTATTACAATTACTCGGAGCCATTGCGCAACCTGCCGTCCCACCGCATCCTGGCCATCCGTCGCGGCGAAAAGGAAGATGTGCTGCGCAGCCGTGTGGCCGTCGACGCCGACGAACTTGCCGCCCGTTTCCGCCATCTATGCATTCCCGCGCGGCATATCCGCGGTGAATTCCTGGTTGGTATCCTGGTTGACGCCCTCAAGCGCCTGGTACTTCCCTCCGTTGAAACCGATATTCACGCGGAGTTGAAACAACGGGCCGACGAAGACGCCATCCAGGTATTTGCCGCCAACCTGAAGGAATTGCTCCTGGCCCCGCCCGCGGGAAACGTGCGCGTCCTGGGCGTGGACCCGGGCTTCCGCACGGGATGCAAACTGGCCGCGCTGGACGAAACCGGCCGCCTGCTGGAACACGCCGCCATCTATCCCACCCCGCCCCGCAACAGCGTGGAGGCGGCCCGCAAGGAATCCCTGCGCCTGATTCGGGCGCATGCCGTGCGTTTCGTGGTAATCGGGGACGGCACGGCTTCGCGTGAAACCCGGGCGTTTTTTGCCGGCATTGTCCCCGCCGGGGTGACGGTCACAGTGGTCAGCGAGGCCGGTGCCTCGGTATACAGCGCTTCGGCCGCGGGCAGGGAAGAGTTTCCGGACCTTGACGTAACCGTACGCGGAGCCGTTTCCATCGGCCGGCGTTTCCAGGATCCCCTTTCCGAGCTGGTCAAGATCGAACCCCGTTCCATCGGGGTGGGTCAGTACCAGCACGATGTGGACCAGGCACGCTTGAAGGAACGCCTGGACCGGGTGGTGGCCTCCGCGGTAAACGCCGTAGGCGTGGATACAAACACCGCGTCTTCGCACCTGCTGCGCTACGTATCCGGAATCGGTCCGGTACTGGCGCGAAACATCGTGGACCGGCGCGACAGGGAAGGCCTTTTTCGCAGCCGGCAAGATCTGAAACGGGTGCGTATGTTCGGCGACAAAGCGTTTTTGCAGAGTTCCGGATTCCTGCGTATCCACAACGGCAGCCAGCCGCTGGATGCAACGGCCATTCACCCCGAAGCTTACCCGCTGGCGCAACGCATCTGCCGCGCCGCCGGCAAAGCGGTGGGCGAGGTGATCGGTCATGCGGCTTCCCTGGAGGGAATCTGTCCCGGGAATTTCGTGACAGATAAATTCGGCCTGCCTACGGTCAACGATGTGATCCGTGAACTGCAGGTCCCCGGCCGCGACCCCCGCCGCGCTTTCGAAGTGTTCGAATACGCGGAAGGCGTGTCTGAAATCAGCGACCTGGAAGCGGGGATGGACCTGCCCGGAAAGGTGACCAATGTGACCCGTTTCGGGGCTTTCGTGGACATCGGGGTCCACCAGGACGGCCTGGTGCATGTTTCGGAATTGTCACGCAAGTTTGTTGCACGCCCCGAGGAAGTGGTGGCCGTGGGCCAGGTCGTCCGCGTGCGGGTCCTCTCGGTGGACCCGGAACTCAAACGCATTCAACTCAGCATGAAATAAACTGGGGACGGTGCTTGTAAGTATGTAAATACGGATTTTTGGATAATCAGAGTTGAAAAGTTGAAGATAAGGAGACAGGTGGCAGGAGACAGCTACTCGCCGAGTTTGGGACGCCCCCATTTTTGCATCAAAGCGCTAATAAGCACATCATCACAGTTCAGACAAGCATTCTGAGCTGAGCTGCCTGGCCGGTTTCCTCATAACTTACACTACTTAGTGTCATCACAGGGCTTTGTCTGTTTACTTTCGACTTTAGACTTTCGACTCAGTTTTCACCGCCTCTTGCCCATAGCCCCTCGCCCTCCAACTATTGACTTTACCCCGGCTTTGGTGTATCTTTTATACCGCTTTGGACGACCGGGCGGTTAGCTCAGCTGGTAGAGCATCGGTTTTACACGCCGGTGGTCAGAGGTTCAAGTCCTCTACCGCCCAGTGCTGCGTCGGACGGGGTCGTAGTTCAGTTGGTTAGAACGCAGGCCTGTCACGCCTGAGGTCGCGAGTTCGAGTCTCGTCGGCCCCGCCATTCCGACCAAGTCTCCGGGTGACACCGGGGAACCCTCAGGTTGGGGGCGATCTGGGTTCGACAGTATTGATGTAGCCCGGGCTGCAGGTGGAGCTGAGTAACTCCATAAAGGCTCAAACAACGAAACGCAAACAACAATTTTGCGCTCGCGGCTTAACACTTAAGTCGCCGTTCGTTTCTCTCTTTCCTGCGGGGGGAAAACGGGCGTCATCCAGCAGGATGGTACCCAACGCAACGCTTCCGGGCGTTCGGGTGCGAGACCACAGGGGAGGCCGACGGGAAACGGTTTTGTCCGTTTTTGACGTTCCCGGTCGTATGAAAAGCGGAACAAACCTGTAGATGCCCTGGTGGATTCAGTATTGGACGGGGGTTCGATTCCCCCCGCCTCCACCAGCCTTCGCCAAGGCTTCGGCTGGCAAGCCGCCGGACTGACTAAGGCGTATGAAGCTTATCCCGCCCGTCAACAGCCGTCTTTTTTCTTTGTTTACTCCGCTGACCCCGTGCTCATAAACATAGTGCGGTTTTTTACCCAGGATACCAGGATACGGTTGTCCGCGGAGGCCACAAGCCCCAGGGGATAATAGTTGTCCGGATTGACGGCTTGAGTCGTTACCTCGGTCGGCGCACTCCAAGTTGCGCCGTTGTTAATTGAGCGGCGGAAGAAAATCACTCCGTCCTCCACCCAGGCGATCATGAGGTTGCCCAGATCATCGTAAGTCAGTTTCAGGAACCCCGGCTTACCGCCGGCCTGGGCCAGGAATCCCTTTTCAGCCGTCCAGGTGGCGCCTTTATTCGAGGAAGTCCGTACTCGCACACTTGCTCCGTTCCACAACCAGGCCGCCGCCACGTCACCGTCCCCATAGGCGCATTTATTCAAGAACGAAAACCCGGTTGCGTCCCGCATTCTTGCCGGCATAAAGGGCGGCATCGGCCCGCAGCATGACAGCTTCGGCGCTTTCACCCGGGCGGTAGACGGTCAGCCCCAGGGTGAGGGTGACCCGGGTTACTCCGCCGGCGATTGTGGTCACTTTTTCTTCCACTGTCCGGCGGATCTTTTCAGCCAGGACGCGAGCGCCCTCCAGGTCCGTCTCTGGAAGCAGAAACATGAATTCTTCGCCGCCCCAGCGACCGACGAAATCCTGGGCGCGCAAAACATGTTGAAAAAGCCTGGACAACCCAATCAACAATTGGTCCCCGACATCATGCCCGTGAGCGTCGTTACAGAGTTTGAAATGATCCACATCCGCCAGTATCAAGGCATAATTCTGGCCGGTACGCTTGCTCCTGATTTGCTCGGCATCAATCTTTTCGCGAATAGAGCGACGGTTGGCCAGGCCGGTCAGATCATCGGTCAGCGAAAGGGCCGAGACTTGCTGGAAAACTTTTTCCAGTTCCGCGTTTTTCGCTTTCAGGACCGCCGCTGAGCGCATCTTGAGCCTGGCAAGGCTGACCAGTACCAGCACCAGTAGAGCCAGCAAGGCTGCCACCAGTCCCAGCAACCTGTTCAAACGTGTCCGGTCTCGGGCCTGCTTTTTCATAATCGCCAACTCCTGTTCGCGGCGCTCGGTTTCATAGATCAAACGCAATTCCTGGATTCTTTTGTTGCGAGCTTCATCCATGAGTTCTGATCGCAGTAAGCCGGCTTGCTTGTAAGTATTCAGGGCGGCACCGGGCTGATCTGAACCGGAAAGGCTGTCAGCCAGTCGTTCCAGCGCTTCAACCCGAACACTGCGGTCATTGAGTTCTTTGGCCAGGTCAACCGCTTCCCGGAGAAAATCCACGGCTTTTGACCAATTTTTTTGCCTGATTTCCAGCTCTCCCAGCTTGACCAGGTTGAAAAGAATACCCCGCCGCCTGTTCCTGGCCCGGCTGATGGTCATCGACTCATTAAGAAAAGCACGTGCTTCTTGTGGACGGTCCAGGTAAGTGGCGGACGCCCCGGCATTCGTCAATAGAATGGTTAGCAGGTAGGGGTCATCCAGTCCGCGGGCGATTTCCAGGCCGGCCAGGTTTTCGGCCAGGGCTGCTTCCATCTGTCCCGATTGCTGGTGAATCGAGGCCAGGTTGGCCCGGACTCCGGCCAGTCCCTGGGTGAAACCTTCTTTTTCATAAACGGCCAAAGCCTGCCGATAATAGTCCAGGGCTTGAGGCAGACTGCGATCAGCCCTGCACACGTTGCCCACCGTGGCCAGTAGATGGCCCACCCCCAGGCGCAACTCCGGCTCATCCTGCTTGGCAACCAGTTCGCGGAAGATGCGCAAGCCGGCCAGATAATGTTCCATGGCTACATCGTGGTTGGCAATGTAGTAGTGGGCGTCTCCCAGGCGCCTGAGGCAACGGGCCTCCTGCTTCCGATCCCCGGTGATAGCGAATGCTTCCCGGGACCGGCGCAGGTATTCCATGGCTTTCAGGTAATCGTGATCGGCA
This sequence comes from Candidatus Aminicenantes bacterium, assembly GCA_011049425.1. Taxonomy (NCBI): domain Bacteria; phylum Candidatus Aminicenantota; species Candidatus Aminicenantota bacterium. Next base: position 16,817 of record DSBM01000165.1, on the reverse strand, counting down.
AGAGCGGCATCTCCCAGCAGATAAAGCGCCCGGGCCCGCAGATCAGAGCGGCGACCTGCCTCTGCCTGGTCCAAAACACTCTGGGCCACTTGTCGGGCTGAGGCCGGGTCATGCGGCAGTGATCGGGCAGCCTGATCAAGTAACTCTTCTGGTGAATCCGCGCAGAGTGGTTGAGGAATAAGGGATAAAAAACATGCGGAGATAAAAATCGATCGGAGTATAAAGAAAAGGTTGGCACGCGGCACAACCAGCGGAAAATCAGATTCAGAGCGAGCCATGGCAGCATGATACCAGAATCGGAGCCAGGAATTAAAGTCGCGGGTCTTGCAATTCAAGACCCCGATCGGCAATTTTTGGGTTTTGCCATTTGATTCTTGTTGTTCTCCCGCTTAGAATCTTTTTGAGGAGAAACATTTGGGCAAAGAGAACCGCGTGGTGACAGAGCGAGCTGAAATGGATGAGGTCCTTCGTGGTTGTAAAGTGTGCCGCCTGGGGGTGACGGATGACGGCGAGGCTGTCTATCTGCATACGGGGCTGAAGGGGCGAAAGATCGAGATCCTGCACCGCAACCCCCGGGTATGCCTGGAGTTTGATATCCTGGACGGCATGATCGAGGCGGACCGGGGTTGTGGCTGGAGCATGCGCTTCCGTTCGGTTCTGGTTTTCGGCACCGCGGTTGAATTGAACGATACCAAAGAGAAACGCCGCGGTCTGCGCGCGATCATGGCCCAGTACAGCCCCGGGGACTACACTTTCCCGGATGAAATCCTCGAACGCACTGCGGCGATTCGCGTGGAAATCGATTCCATGACCGGGCGCAAAAAAGGGGCGGTTCGCGAACCGCCCTGTAGAACGTAGAAGGTGAAAACGAAAATCCGACCCTAAGTGATCACAACATAGGTATCAGGATATGAGTTTTGAATAAAGAGGACATGGGCAGGGGAAACTGAGTCGAAAGTGGAAAGTCTAAAGTCGAAAGTGAAAACTTTAAAAACCTGTTCAACTTCTTCCCGTTTCAACTTTAACAACCCACAAGAAACGTAAGAGATCCTTTTTTTTTCAACTCTTCAACTTCCTCAACATGTCTGTTCTCAAAAAAGGACGCTTTCGACGCTCAAGGCAGACGAATATTTTGCAACAATTTAATTGTGATGTCAAACGAGTCTATAACCAACGAGTCTATAACCACATAGATGTCCGGGATTATCTGGAGCGCTTGACCGGTTGGCTGGATCGCCCGAAGACAGAAGCGGAAAAGGCGACAGATGCCCGACTGGAGCGGATTCTGGACAAATGCGCAGCCTATTGCCGCAGGTTGTACGGTTCCTCTTTTGATTTTGTCTGCATCGAGAAGGTGCGCGAGAAACTGCCCGGTTCAGAAGCGCCCCAGGGATATTTCCGCGCGGATCTGCGGCCCGTTGTAGACAGTGACACCTTGATCACTGAATACGATTATCGCCTGGTACGCAAGGACCGCAAGATCCGGGAAGTTCGCACCCGCATCCGTGTCAACGGCCGCAAGGTGGATGAAGAGGTGGTCGAGGCGCCGCAGGATCACCCGGGGGTGGAAAAGATCATTTTCGGGCCCTGGCGATGTTTGAACAACGCTGGCAATCGTATCACAACTATTGGATTCTGGGTAAAGAGACATTGGAAAACGCAAAGGCGGTGGTTCAGGCTGAGTACGATGCGCCGCGCGCGGCAGGGGATAATGTTGCTGCCCCCAATCTTCCGTGTACCTGCAGCCTAGAAGGGTCTGGCACCCGAAAGTCACGGTGTCCCAAAATGTCCATAATTGCTTGACATTGGCATACACGTTCCGTATAATCACGGTCATGAAACAGAACAACGCAATTTTTGCAATGGTTTTTCTGGCCTTTTCACTGGTTTGCGCCCAGACTCTTCCCGCATCCATCCCGGATCATTCGGGAGCTGCCGTGCGTGTCTCCTTTTTAGATCAGGTCTACAATGGACGCCTATTGGCCGTAACATCCGACACCGTAGTGATCTCAGTGACCGGAACCGACCAGATCCTTGGCTTTTCCGCGGACAAAATCAAAAGGCTCAAATTCCGCAGAGGCGGTTTCTTGCCGGGCCTTCTCAAGGGCACGGCAGCCGGTCTGGCAATCGGTCTCATCGGGGTTTCCGGCAACAGCGGCAGCAGCGGCGGATGGCTGCAGATTGATCTGAGCGGTATGGTGGTCACACTTTGTGCGGCGGGCGGTGCCGTAACCGGAGGGCTAGTCGGGGGACTCAGCGGTGGAAAATCCTATAGGCTGTCCCGAATGAAAGCTGAAAAACGGTCCAAAGCATTGAACAGGATCCGATCCAAGGCCGAATTTGTGACTCCCGATCTTCCGGACCTCATCAACGAACGCATGATCCGAATATCCCGATGAGGCCAACACGGGGGCCGGTGCGTATAAACGTATAAACTTGGGCCCGATAAGCGAAAGCTCTTTTATGAATGTACCGAACCATTGATTTGATTCAAGGACACTTTATACGTTTATACGCACCGGCCCCAATGATTGCCAAGCCTGCCCCTGCGTTTGCTCTTTCTACGGTGAAAGCGTACACTTGAACCATGGTTCCACGTGTCACCATCCAGACCATAGGAATTGTCCATTCTCCTTACCATACCCGTGAAGAGATGCCCATCCAGCCTCCGGGCGCGGCGTATGTGGAGGGGACAGTGGAGGTGTTCTCCCGCTATGCCGGGGGGCTCGCGGACCTCGACGGCTTCTCGCATATCTACCTGATCTATCGCTTTCATCGCACCCGCACGGTGCGCATGCGCGTGATCCCATTTCTGGACACGGTTTATCGCGGCGTTTTCGCCACGCGCTCGCCCAGCCGGCCCGCCCATATCGGGCTCTCCATTGTTGAACTGCTGGCCGTGGACGGGAATCGGCTACGGGTACGCGGCATCGACATCCTGGACGGCACGCCCCTGCTGGACATCAAGCCTTATGTACCGGGGTTCGACGACCGCCGCGGTGCCCGAACTGGATGGCTCTCCGCGGACATGAAGCGCATCCGCCGGCAACGAACGGACGATCGCTTTTCCTGATAAAGGTGACGGTGCCTGTAGGTATGGAAATGCGGGTTTTTGGATTCTCGCTGGCTATCATGCAAACTCGCACGCATCAGCGAAAGGATCAACACAGAGTGGACGACCAACCGGCCGGGAAGAACGCGGTAAACAAAAGCAGGAGAACCAACATGAAAAAACAACTGGGAATCTGGAAACTTGGATTGGGCCTACTCTTCGTTGTCACGACAGTCGGGGCTTTTGCGGAAACCTCGCCCTATGCCGAACGCAGGGCCAGCTTAATGAAAAGCATTAAACAGGGACCGGTGATCCTGTTCGGTGAAACCGACACCCACCCGGGCAAGCGTTTCCGCCAGGACAATGATTTTTTCTACCTGAGCGGGATCAACGACCCCTGTGCCGTGATGGTGATAAGTGCTGAAAACGACCGTACCGTGCTGTTCCTGCCGCGCCAGTCCGAACGCGAGCGCATGATCGACGGCGAAAACATGTTGCTGGATCCGGATGCCCCGGGTCGCCTGGGAGTCGGCGCGATCTATTCCGCATCCTACCTGGACGAATACCTGGCGCGCATCCTGAGGCGCTCCGGTTCGCGCCTGTGGGTCCGCCTTTCCCCGGCGGATCCACAGGACGGCAGCCGCTGGGAGACCGGAATCTTTACCGCCCGGGCCGGCCGCTGCGCCTACAACGATGTCCCCACCCTCGACCAGCAGCGGGTCAAACGCCTGCGGGAGCGTTATCCCTTTGCCGAGTTAGGGGACATATCTCCGGTCCTGGACCGCATGCGCATGATCAAGGATGCGCACGAAATAGAGATCCTGCGGCGAAATGGGCGCATATCCGCGGAGGCCGTTGTCGCCGCCATCAAAGCCACCCGGCCCGGGGCGATGGAATACGAGTTGGAAGCCGCGGCTGTCGGCCATATCCTGAAAAACGGCGCCGACGGTCCCGCTTATGCCCCCATCGTGGGGTCCGGCCCCAACTCCTGCGTGTGGCATTACAACCGCAACCAGCGAAAAATGCAGGCTGGTGAAGTGGTGTTGATGGATTTCGGCGCTGATCTGGAGCATTACGCCATGGACATCACCCGCACCTGGCCGGTTTCAGGCAAATTCACCCCGGAACAGCGAAAGTTGTATGCCACCGTGCTGGCGATCCAGAAAGCCAGTATCGAGGCGTATCGCCCGGGCGTGACCCTGGCGGATGTCAAGCGTCACGTGGCCCATCGCATGCGCGAGTGGAAAATCCCGGATCGCGGCCTGGAAGGTGTGATCCACCATTACGTGGGACTCTCCACCCACGATGTGGGTCAGGAAGGATTGCCACTGGAAGCGGGCATGGTGTTTACCGCGGAACCGGGGCTGTACGATTCAAAGACGGGTATCGGCATCCGCATCGAGGACACGGTGCTGATTACCCCGGACGGCTGCGAGGTGCTCTCCCGTTTCGTGCCCAAGGAGATAGACGAGATCGAGGCGTTGATGGCAAAAAAGAAAGTTGAAGAGGGAAGAAGTAAAAAAGGTGACAGGTTGCAGGAAGACAGGTGACAGGGACAGCATTGGTGGGGGCGAAAAATCATTCGCCCCTATTGCGAATCCCTGATCCGTCCGCAACGAGAAGTGGGGCGGGCCCCGGTACCCGCCATCAGGGCGGCCAGGCCATATGCGGCCACGGCCATAGCCAGGGGCGCCGTGAAGCCAAAAACAACCGCCAGGATGGTCGCACCACTGGCGCTGACCACCGATGCGAATCCGTCCAGGCCCCAGGCCCAGGCAATGCGCGCCCGATTGGGTTCTTCGACCCAGCGTAATCCCAGCGGAAAAGGAAAACCCATCAGAAAGGCCGGAGGAAGCAGGATCAGACCGCCGAGCAGTGCGCGGAGCGTCAGGGGAAATCCTATGGTGAGCTTGAAAAAGGCCGGCAGAATCAGAATATAAGCAAACAGCAATCCCGCCAGAACCGCGTTCACCCTGCAGGCTTGAACCCGAAAATTTTTCAGGCGGGAGGAATAGAGGCTGCCCGCCCCCATGCCAAGAAGAAGAACGGCGATGACGCCGGCAACCGCCATCAACGGGTGCCCCCAGTATAGAATGAATCGCTGGATCATGATGATTTCCCAGAACATGAAGCCGCAACCGACCGCCAGAAAGTAAAACAAGGGCTTGCCGAAACCCCTGGCAACTCGTCTGAGGCGCAGCAACGGCAGAGCGATCAGGATCAGGCTGATCGCGGCAATCTGCAGGAAAGTCAAGATGAGCGTCGGCAGACCGATTTCCACGAAAGGAGATTGATTTTCCAGGAATAGATCACGATAAGCTTGCCAATGCTGCAGGGTAAGAAAATGTTTAAAATAGGGCCGGTTATCCGATGGGGAAAAAATCGCGAAAGGATACTTCCGGGCCAATTGGGACTGTTTTTGAGCGAGGATCTTGCGCAGGCCGACAACCAGTGTGTCATCGTCAAGGTTGTGATAACTCTGCGCTTTTGTTGCCGTTGGTTCCAGATTGTCGCCGACCAGGTCAAAACCAAGCCGGTCGGCAAAAGTGACCGCCGACTCCACTTGTTCAGGCTGAAACGAATTCCTGGATATTACAACAACCATCTGAGCCCAGTTGCGCAGGATGACAACGTGTTTTCTAGGGTTATTCAAACCTTGCCTGACCAGGACGTCCGCCAGGAGAGCGGCCAGGCGCAGGGAAGCTCGCGGCGGGTAATCGATCCAGGCTACGGCCGAAATCATGCCTCCGGGATTCAATCGGCTCCACATTTCAGATATTGCCTCAACCGTTAACGTATAATCCTCCTCCAGGGCACGCAGTCCGGAATCTCCTCCGAACCCCCCCACGGCAGGCAGTACAATCAGGTCGTAGCCATTCGCCTCATGGGCGGCTGCTTTTTTCGAAAGCCAGGCCCGGGATGTTCCCGCAACCCATTTCACTTTGTCTCCATTCGCATGCAGCGCAGTGTTGGCTGCGGCCATACCGCGGACGATCGGATGAGACTCCACCGCGATTATTTCCCTGGAATCATGGGCCAGGGCATGGGTCACGGCCACCCCGGCGCCCGCTCTCAAAACAAGTACTCTATGCGGTTTTTTCAGGGCGTAGGCCAGTCCGGCCGGTGTGGCGTCCGTTATATGCTGATTCCCTGGATCCTTGGGCGGCAACAGCACCCCGTATTGGTTGCCGTTGACGAATACAACCGGAGCGCTGGGCGGGGTGCCGCGGAATTTCAGACTCAGGGCCGGAGCATAACGCAACGCCGGCGACTCTACGACATGCACTTCTCCATAGGGACTGGGAAACGGACCTTTGACCATGCGATCCGGCATGTCCAATGCCCTGGAAAGATCCTTGTAGACGGATGGCTGGAATTGCGGCGGCCGGATCAACCCAACCAGGCAGACCAGGCCCAGAAGAACTCCGGCAACTTGTTTTCTTTGCAACAGGCCGGCAATTCCGGCAGCCGCCCAGGCAACCAGGGCCAAGAAGGCTCCGGCTTGAGAGGCGGATATGAATGTCAACAGCAGGAGAGTTATCGGCCCTCCCAGGGCCGAACCGGCCAGGTTCCAAGCATAGAGAGCGCCGATCCGTTCCGGTGTGGCGGCGAATGCCAGGCCAATGGCCAGGGCCCCGAAAAAGAAAGGCATAAAAAAAGCCAGGTATGTGAAGACCAGCTTGAGGGGAGATCCTCCGGTTATGAACAATTCCATCATATCAAAACCAATTCCCGGAAGCGCAGCCAGGAAAGGAGCCAATGTAAGGGCCGCCGCGGCCGCAGCCATGCCGAGGGGCACCCAGATTGCGGCCCTTTTCAGCAGTGAGGATCCGGCCAATGCCAGCCAGGTACCGCTGACCCCGAAGCCAAGCATGGCCACCGCGATGATCATATGCGCGAAGTGAGACCATTGCGCCTGGGCCAGAGCCTGCATCAGGGAAATCTGGCTGCCGATCAGTGCCGCTGAAAACAAACCGATGGCCGGGCCGTTGCGGTAGTATTTCAAATCAACTCCCGGATCTGGTAAAGGGCACGAAGCGGACCGGCATCAAGTTGCGGGAGATGATCTTTTGCTTTTTTTTCTCGATCAGCATCAACTGCTGCGTTCTCAATGGCGAGCCTACCGGGATGATCATGCGGCCGCCGTCTTTCAGTTGTTCGATCAATGGAGGCGGAATGAACTCAGTGGCCGCCGTGACGACAATGGCGTCAAAAGGCGCCGCTTTCGGCCAGCCGTGATAACCATCCGCTTGTCTTACCCGGATATTTTCATAGCCCAGTTCGGACAGCCTTTGAGCCGCTGTATCGGCCAGGGGAGCGATGATTTCAACCGTGTAGACCTCATTTACGATTTCGGCCAGTACCGCCGCCTGGTACCCGGAACCACATCCGATCTCCAGGATGCGGTGATCCGGTTGGGGACGCACCGCTTCGGTCATGAAAGCCACGATAAAAGGCTGGGAAATGGTCTGTCCATATCCGATCGGCAGGGGACGGTCCAGGTAGGCCGCGGCGGCCAGGTTTGCCGGTACGAAGAGATGGCGTTTGACGTTTTGCATGGCCTTCAGGGTGGCGGGGTGCGTGACACCCCGCGCGGCGATCTGGGTGCGCACCATGTCCAGGCGCCGGGCTTTGGGTTCAGGAACATCGGCGTTTGAAAAACCGATCAGGCCAAGGAACAGGAGCGCCAACAGAATTTTTACTTTGTTTTCTTTTCCCCGCATGAAAAAATTTTATGTTTCCGCAATTGAATTGTCAAAAAATCGGATCGGTGGCTGGGCTTGCCTTGCCGCCTGAATTCTTGCACAATAAAATTTGGCAAGTGGCCGGAGGCGATCGGCAAGTGGAAACTGAGTCGAAAGTTGAAAGTCGAAAGTAAAGAAGAGGAGACAGGAGGCAGGAGACAGTGACACGGGAAGTTCGCGAACCGCCCGTACTGTTTTTTCCGCCTTCAACTCCCTCAACTTGTTGTTTTATTTGGATCATTTGGATTTGGGAAATTGGAAATTGTCTGGGATTTAGAATTTGGGATTTTGGATTTCAGTCCCCAATGACGCTTGCACAGCAAGCTGATGTCAAGTTTTACTGCTTCCTCAATGACAAGTTTATCTGAATGACACTTACGCTTTTGTTTTGATCATTTTGATTTTGAATTTGTTTCGCATTTCGTGCTTCGATTTTGATGGTTTTGTCTACCTTCTACTCTGTTTTTGCCGCCTTCTTTTCCGCGAAGCGCAGGAAGCGGGACTGCACCTGCTTTTGCATCATCTGTTTGTGGATGGGGCCCAGTCCCAGCAGAACATTGATAAAGCGCGACAGAATGCGATGGGTCCAGAGGTGGTAGTTATCAAAGATCAGGTTGCCCAACTTGCCGGTATCGATGGCTGACCGGATCATGCGCTCGAAGCCGTCTTTGGGTGTATCGTTCAATTCAGCGCGCCGCTCCATGCGGATGGCCCCGGTGGGGCAGAAGCAGCTGCATACGCCGCAGCCGATGCAACGGTCCAGGTTTACCAGGAAGGCTCTTTCCCCGGCATCGTCTTTTCCTTCATGGATGGCGTCGACAGGACATTTCTGAGCGCATTTGCCGCAGTTGATGCACAAGGAAGGATTGATTGCGGCCTCGAAGTTGGTGTGGATGTTTCTCACATAGCCCAGGCGCTTGTAGGCCAGCAATGCTTCGCAGCAGCAACTGCAGCAATTGCAGATCCAGGCCACTTCGTTGCGCACATTGTCGCCGATATGTACCAGTCCCAGTTCTTCCACCCGCCTGATAATTTCGTGGGCTTCCTCTTTAGAGATTTCGCGCGCGATATCGTGATCGATCAGGCTGCGGGCCGTGCCGTTGAAGGTGAGGCAGACATCCTGGGGATTATCGCAGGCTTTGCCCAGATGCTCCATTTTGTGGCGGCAATAACAGCGCCCGACCGAAATGCAGGAAGATGAGTCGATAACATGGGATACGCGTTCATAATCCAGGACCTCTGAAAAGGACTCTTCAGGGATCTGGTCTTCGTGGACAAATGCCCGGTCGATGGGCGGGTTGATGTGCAGGATGTGGACGAAATCGGGTTCCACGTTGATGTACTGGTGATACAGTTCAGACAGCAGGCGGGCGTCGAAGCGCCCGTCCGTGCGCATCAGTGAGAACTCGAAAAAGCCGGCCATGGTGGGTGCGAGGATAAACTTGCGTTCTTCTCCGGCCTTGAAGTCCAGCATCAAGCCCTTGTCCGCCAGAGTGTCCAGTATGGCCTCGGCCTCGGAATGCGGCTTTTTCCAGGTTTCCGCCGCGGTTTCCACGGTAAAGTAGCGGAAGGGCAGGCGGGACACCAGGCGGGCTTCCTGTTCGGAGAAGAGTTCCTTGAGGATGCGGAAAAGGGCTTCCGATTCCGGCGCCCCCTGGGGCGAGCGGTCCAGGCGTTTCTGCAGGTTGCGATATGCCCGGGAAACATTGGCGTGTCCCATTTAACCACCTTGGCCGGCTTCCGGTATCTGCACGCGCACGGCCGGCCCCAGTATGAGGGGGTAACGGCTGTTTGTCAATGGAGGATGCAAAGTTGAAAAGCTTTGAAAACCTGTTTGGCGTCTTTCCTCTTCAATCCTTCAACTTTTCAACTTTTGGTTCTCTTACGTTCTGTGTGGGTAAATATATATTGGGAATCAGTAAGCAGTTGTGAGGAAGAGTACCCGCAGGGCATAAAGCATAAGCGAACGCAAACGTAGGTTCCGGGGACCCATGGTCTGAGACAGAATGGTCGGCTGAGGGGTACTCACCGAAGACGAAAGATGGCCTCGGAAACATCCCGAACATCCACCATGGCCATCTTAAGCCGTCGAAGACCGCAATGGGTCTGAACCGAAGTGGTGAGCGGTGATTTATGCCCGAAAGGGTACTCTCCTGAAGCCTTATCATTTTTTCAAATAAGTATAACCCCCAAACCCACACAAAATGGAAGAGAACCCAACTTTTCAACTTTAATTTTTAAACCAACCCGCGGTGCGGCGGCAGATTCCCACCAGCATGAGCATCACCGGCACCTCGATCAGCACCCCGACCACCGTTGCCAGGGCGGCACCGGACGAGAGGCCGAACAGCATGACCGCCGTGGCGATAGCCACCTCGAAATGGTTGGAGGCCCCGATCATGGCGGCAGGCGCGGCGTCCCGGTATGGCAGTTTTAACAGTTTGGCCGCCCCGTACCCCAGGGCGAAAATCAGCATGGTCTGGATGAACAGGGGCACGGCGATCCACAGGATGGTCAGGGGATTGGACGAGATCACATCGCCCTTGAAGCTGAACAAGAGAACCAGGGTGATCAGCAGCGCCGTGATGGTGACGGGCGTGAGCAGGGGCAGAAACTTTTCACGGAACCATTCTTCTCCCCTGGAGCGAATGATCCAGCGGCGCGAGAAAAATCCAGCCACCAGGGGCAATGCCACGTATACGCCGACCGATAGGAGCAATGCCTGCCAGGGAACGGGAAGGCGGCCCACACCCAGTAAAAACCCGCCCAGGACGCCGTAAAGAACAAGCATGATCAGGGAGTTTATGGCAACCATCACCAGGGTCAAACCATCATTGCCGCGGGCCAGGTAGCCCCAAACCAGCACCATGGCCGTGCAGGGGGCGATACCCAGCAGGATGGTTCCGGCGAAGTAGCTGCGCCACAGGGGAATTTCAAGCATCTTGATGCCGTCGTGCAGTACCACCGTGCCGGCGCCGTGCTCTGCGCCCAGGGGCAGGTCCAGGCCGAAGGGCATTTTTACCAGGTCCACCGCTTCGGGGCCGATCAATCCTTTAAACAATATACCCAGGAAAAGCATGGAGATGGCGTACATGGTGAAGGGCTTGATGCACCAGTTGATAAACAAAGTGAGGAATACGGGCTTGCCGCTTTTGCCTGCCTTGATCACGGCGGCGAAGTCGATCTTGACCATGATGGGATACATCATGAAAAACAGGCACACGGCAATGGGAATGGAAACCACGGGCGCGCCTTTGATCATCACGGACATCCCGTCCAGGCTTTGGGCCAGGCCCGGGGCCAGACGGCCCAGCAGGATTCCCCCAAGGATGCACAACCCCACCCACAATGTGAGGTAGCGCTCAAAGATACTACTCATTCTGCGGTTGCTTTCCAGCACATCCGGTTGGTTCATGATTGACTCCTTGCACAAATGGGGAGGATGAATTTATGAATTCATCCTTCGTCCCCATGAATAGGTTTCCGGGCGGTGATCATCGCGGAGCGGACATATTCCTCCGCGCCGCTGCCGGGGAACCAGTCACGGAGGAAACGGGTGCTGTCTTCCCGTACTTCGACGGATACGTCCACAAAGCCGGCATCCCGCAGCATGTTTTTGACGTCGTTGACCAAGGCCGCCCCGGCGACGCAGCCGCTGAGGGCGTCCGGGTCTTTCAGGATTTTTTCAGGCAAGGGTTTAACGGCCACGATATCGGAAACGGCCAGTCGGCCGTTTTCGCGCAATACCCTGAAGGCGTCACGGAACACCTGTTGCTTGTCGGGGGAAAGGTTGATTACGCAATTGGACATGATGACGTCTACGCATGCGTCCGCCACGGGCAGGTGTTCGATTTCACCCAGGCGGATCTCCACGTTATGGTATTGGCCTTTGCGGGCGTTTTCCCGGGCCTTGGAAACCATCTCGGGTGTCATGTCCACGCCGATCACCCGGCCTGACTCTCCCACCCGGCGGGCGGCCAGGAAGCAGTCGAACCCGCCTCCGCACCCCAGGTCGAGCACGGCCTCGCCGGCCCGCAGTTGCGCGATGGCCTGGGGGTTGCCGCAGCCCAGCCCCATGTCGGCTCCCTCGGGGACCGCGGAGATCTCTTCACCGGAATAGCCGAGTCCGGCCGAAGCGCCCGCCGACCCCGGGGCCTGGGAACAGCAACCGCTGTTGCCGCAGCATGATCCGTTTTGTTTCGCGATCTCCCCATAGCGTTTGCGCACATCCTGACGGAGGCCATCTTTTTCACTGTTTTTCATTAATTTTCTCCATAGTGATATTTAGGGACGGAGGATGAATGTATAAATTCATCCTTTGTCCCCGTAAGGTGGTTTTTCATCATGATCGTTACCAATTCGCGGAATCATCTCCGGCAGTCTTTCCACCAATGCCTTGATCTCATCGCGCACGCGGCGGTAGACCGCGAGTTTTTCCTCCAGGTCCGCCATGTGCGCGGTCAGGGACGGCGGGTCATCGAAGCCGCGGTGTATGGCCGGCACAGGAGCTGGGAACACAGGGCAGGCCTCGGCGGCGGCGTCGCACACCGTGACCACCAGGTCGAACTCGCGGCCCCATACGTCCGATACCGGCTTCGATTTCTGGGTGGACATATCCACTCCGGCCTCGGCCATGACGCGGACAGCCAGGGGGTCGACCGTGCCGGAGCGGATGCCGGCGGAGGCCGGTTCCAGGTTCAATGCAGCCAGGTGTCGCGCCCAACCTTCCGCCATCTGGCTGCGGCAGGAATTACCCGAACACAAAAACAAAACCTTATGTTTGCGTTCACTCATTTTTTCTCCGTGCGTTTTCATCCCAGGTTCAGACCGAACAGATACGTGATACTGAAGTAAACACCGATCACAATAAACAGCACTCCAGTGATTCTCCGCGCCCACTTTTCGAACGCGCTGATGCACTGAAAAGCCCGGGCGATGCGGTTAGCGCCCAGGGCCAACAGCAGGGCGAAGAGAAATACCGGTACTGCCGTGCCGACACCGTAAACCGCCGGCAGCAGTATCCCGGATTGTTGCGACACGGCCAGGGGCAACAGAAATCCAAAGAAAAGGGCGGCGGAAGTGGGACAGAAAGAGAGAGCGAAGATGATTCCCAATAGCCCAGCTCCCCAGATTCCCATGGATTCCGCTTTGCGTTGGATTCCCCGGCTGATTCCGGAGCTTTTTGTCGTGATTTTCAGGATATCCAGCAGGACCAGCCCCACCAGGATCAGGAGGGGCCCCAAAAACCGGTTCATATGCCTCTGCAGGCCGAAAGCCACCGAAGGTACGGAAAGCGAGGTGGAGACCAGTATGATGCCCAGCACCAGGTAGGTGAGCATCCGTCCTGCCGTATACAAAAGGCCGGAAAGCAGTACGCTGGAGGGGCGGTCCACCCACCGCCCCACGTAAGAGACCGCGGCGATGTTGGTGGCCAGGGGACAGGGGCTGATGGAAGTCAGAATCCCCAACCAGAATGCCCAAACCACGGCTACATACCATGCATTCATTCGCGTTCTGCCTGCCGGATCTCGCGGATTTCATCCTGGATATAGTTAGTGAAATCGGACTCGTCTCCTACCAGTTCCCACACCCGGTCCAGGCGTTTCCATGCGGTTTCCTTTCCGTCCTGCCGACGGACAAAACCACGGAACGGGAAAAGAGTTGGTAATCCTGGATGAAGTGGCGGTTTTCCTTCAGGTCCACGTTGACTGCCCGCAATTCCATCTCGCCTTTTTCCAATTCATCGGCGAAACCATTGTTCACGGCCTGCCGGGTGTACTTTTCGATGGTCAGGCACGTGCGGCAGCGGGAATTTCCGTGAAAGTAGTACACCACGGTCTTGGGAACATTGGCCACTTCTTCGGAATTCGCAAAGACGGGTTGATTATTCCCGGCGGGAATCAGCATCAGAAATACGATGGCGATTGCTTTTAAGTACATATGCATCAGCATCCTCCTTTCTGTCTTTCGAGTAATTGTGCCATCGACATGGATCTACCCGGCCAGCAGGGTTTTTAATTCGGCCGGTGACGGCACCTTGCCCACTACTTTGACTTCACCGTCCACCGCCAGGGCGGGGGTCATCATCACCCCGAAAGCGATGATATCGTTGATGTCGCTGACTTTTTCCAACTCATACTCCAGGCCCAGTTCATCCGCCGCGGCTTTAGCGGCCCGGGTCAGTTGTTCGCACTTCGGGCACCCCGTGCCCAGGATCTGAATTTTTTTCATGTGTGCCTCCTCTGAAAATCATCCAAAGAACGCGCCGAAAATCATGCCGCTGAGGGTGGCCATCACCACCACCAGCAAAATGAAAACCAGGGTCTTTTTCGTGCCCATGATGCCGCGGATTACCAGCATGTTGGGCAGGCTCAGGGCGGGGCCGGCCAGCAACAGCGCCAGGGCCGGTCCTTTGCCCATACCCGCTCCCAGCAGTCCCTGGAGTATGGGTACTTCCGTCAAGGTGGCAAAATACATCAAAGCGCCGGAAATCGATGCGAACAGGTTCGCGCCAAGTGAATTGCCGCCCACCAGCCCGGCGATCCAGTGTGAGGGGATGAGGCCTTCCTGCCCGACCCGCCCCAGTAGAATTCCCGCGGCCAGCACGCCCAGCAAAAGCAGCGGCAGGATCTGCTTGGCAAAGTCCCAGGAAGATGCGAACCATTCCTTTGCTTCTCCCTTGTCCGTGGCCGCTGCAAGGGAGAGTCCGACGATTGCCACGGCAAAAGGAACCAGGGGGTTGTGCGGAACCAGCAGCGCCGCGGTGGCCGTGGTTGCGGCGATGAGTCCCACTTTCCAGGCTTTCAGGCCGAACCACGAGACCAGCATCACTCCCAGGCCGGCGGCGGCCAGGGCGGTCAACATCCACTTGGCGTTGAACACGGCTACCCAGAAACCGGAAGCATTCTCGGGACGGCCCCAGTTGGCGAACACCAACACCCCGACTAGGGCGGTAAAGAACAGGGCGTTCTGCCACAGCGGGCGTGAAGGTTCCTCAACGGGCATACTCGCTGCCGCGCTGTTACGCGCGTTTTCCTCTCGTCGGAAGATCAGGTGCATGAGCAGGCCGATGATCACACTGAATATAATTGCACCCACGGCGCGGGCGATGCCCAGTTCCAAGCCCAGCACCCGCGCGGTCAGGATGATGGCCAGGACGTTGATCGCCGGGCCGGAGTAGAGAAAAGCCGTGGCCGGCCCCAGGCCGGCGCCCATGCGGTAGATCCCCGCAAACAGGGGCAGCACCGTGCAGGAGCACACGGCCAGCACGCTGCCCGATACCGAGGCCACGCCGTAAGCAATCACCTTTTTTGCGCGGGCACCCAGGTACTTCATGACCGCTCCCTGGCTGACGAACACCGCTATGGCACCGGCGATAAAGAAAGCGGGGATCAGGCAGAGCAGCACATGCTCCCGGGCGTACCACTTGACCAGGTGAAAGGCTTCCAGCAGGGCGCGGTCAAAACGGGTGGACCCGATGGGAAGGTAAAAGACGGCCAGGAACGCGCCGACCATCAAAACCATTTTTTTCCATTCCTCTTTCCAATTCATGGTTTTTCCTGCATGACAAAAGTCAGGGCGCGGGAGCGCTCTTTCAATACGGCCTCCACGCAGTCCATGAAGTTGAGGATGCAAGGCACAACCAGGCGGTAGATTACCTGGCGTCCGCGCTTTTCATCAGCTATGATGCCCGCGGCTTTCAGCAACGAGAGGTGGCGCGATATGGTTGAAAAATCCGCGTCGATTTCATTGACGAACTCGCACACACAGCGTTCCCCCGTGGAAAGCTGCTCCACCATCCACAGGCGGGTGGGGTGGGCCAGGGCCTTGAGTACCTGCGCCCGCTCGCCGCAGCGTTGCTTTTCGTGCTCGGTCATGCGGTCCTCCGTTGTATATTTGGCAAAATAACCAAATTTAGAGGGCGTGTCAAGAGGGCAAAGAAAAAAAAGTTGGAGAGTCTGAAAGTTAGAGTACCCTTTCGGGCATAAAAGGGAAGAAGTAAAAAAAGTACGGGCGGGTTTGAAACCCGCTCCTACACTGCCTCCCGCTTTCCTGCCACCTGTTACCTTCTTTCCTGATTGCTTTTCCTGAACCGGTCGGCCCTAACGGGTTTTGGGAACACGATGACCGCGCGTCTTCAGAACTGGTTGTATCGACTTTTCGGCATCGACAAGAAGGATATCGCCGCCCTGGAACAGGAGCGCAAGCGCAAGATGCTGATCCGGGTCATCACCTTGATTATTACGACCGTTCTCGGGACACTTGCGGCCGTACGGAAAGACTGAATCCTGGCGTGGATTGACGCGGTCATGTTTGTCGCCCTGGCCGGTACCCTGGTTGCTTTCCGCATGGGCATGAACCATGAGCGGGTGGCGGAATTGCGGGATAAAATCGCGGAAATCCGCAGCCTGCAGGGGATTCTGCCCATCTGTTCCCATTGCAAAAAGGTTCGCAACGACAAGGGCTACTGGGAACAAGTGGAGATGTACATTCAAACCCATTCGGACGCCCGTTTCTCTCACGGCATCTGTCCCGAATGCGCCGGCAAACTCTATCCCGGATTGGCGCCTTCCAAAGAAGCGGAAGACTGATCATCCCCAAGATTATTCGTTCAAGTGGCGGCGCTTAAGGATAACCAGAAAAACATTGATCCCGAAAAGAGCCGCCGCCGCGTAAAGCAGAATGTCGGTTTTCTCGATGATGCCGGCGTTGATCAGGTATTCCTTGTAGATCAGGATGGCCATGTAGAACACCATGCTGTAGAAAACGGTGTTCTTTTCCTTAAACAACACTTTGCGCAGGTTGAAAGGTACTGAGGGCCGAGGGTAGAGGCGGAAACCGGGGATGATACGCGGAGTCCGGCGCCGGTACTCCTGGTAGGCATCACCGTACTGGCCGGTCAAGTACGCCTCCTCTGAGTAGATAATAAATGTATAGAGCACCACCAGGTACAGATAAAATGGAATAAACGCGAACAAATTGGCAAAAGTGATCAGCAGGCCGCTGTAGACGATGAAGTT
>DSBM01000164.1 GCA_011049425.1 Candidatus Aminicenantes bacterium | reverse complement strand
GAATTCAACCTGGAGCAGGCGACCGTCCAGGCCGATCACCTGGCGGCTGGGCACGCCGGCGTTCCGCCACCATTCCACGTCGGCGAAGTCGCCGAAGGTACAGATCATCAGGATTCCCGATCCTTTCTCCGGGTCGGCGTGTTCGGATGCCACGATGGGAACGGGGGCGTGGAACAGCGGGGTCAGCGCCGTCCGGCCGAACAGGTGGCGGTAGCGAGGGTCTTCGGGATGGGCCGCCACGGCGATGCAGGCGGGCAGCAGTTCCGGCCGGGTGGTGGAGATAATGAATTCCGCTCCGCCTTCGACGCCGAAGCGCAGATCGTGGTAGGCGCCGGTGACTTCCCGGTCCTCTACTTCCGCCTGGGATACAGCGGTGCGGAAGTCCACGTCCCACATGGTGACCGATTCCTGGTGGATCACCCTTTGCTTTTCCACCAGGTCGAGAAAGGATAGCTGGGAAATATGCCGGCAATGGCTGCCGATGGTGGTATAGACCTGGTTCCAGTCAACGGACAGGCCCAGCTTTCGCCACATGGTTTCAAACGCCTGTTCATCCTGGGCGGTGATGGCCTCGCAGGCCTCGATAAAATTGCGCCGGCTGACCAGCCGGGTCTGCTTTTCACCCCGGCTGGGCTTCCAGTCCGGGTCATAGGGCAGATGCGGGTCGCAGCGGATGTTGAACACGTTTTGCGCCCGCCGTTCCGTGGGCAGACCGTTGTCATCCCAACCCATGGGGTAAAAGATGTTTTTTCCGCGCATGCGCTGAAAGCGCACGATCACGTCGGTCTGGGCGTAACTGTAGGCATGACCGACATGCAAAGAGCCGGACACCGTGGGCGGGGGGGTATCCACCACGTAGGTATTTTCGCGGGCGACTTCAGGACGCCAGCGGAAAATGCCGCTTTCGTCCCAGGCCCGGCGCCAGCGGGCCTCCACTTCTTCGTGGTTGTACTTTTTCGGATACGCTTTCTTTTCGTTTTCAGGCATGGGTTTCCTCGGGAGCCGGTTTTCCCCGACAGCACGGGGATAGGCCATTGTAAACCAAATAGCCCCCCAATTCAACGCCACCGGCCGCAATAACAGCCACGGAAAGAGTGAACCCGCGGTTCAGTGACGTTTCAGTCTGAAGAGATGCCGTACCAGCGGCGCGTAGCGGTAAAAGGATTTTCTCTTTCCGTTTCCAGGCGCGGCTTCGGGGCCCCGTCCGCCCAGTGGCGTCCCAGCCGGTAGAGTAGCTCCAGTTCCTGCAACACGCCGTCGTAGCGCCACAGGGGGTGAACCTCGTCACAGGGGCGGTGGTAAGTGGGGCCGATTTTCTGTCGGACCGCCTTGACCTCATCCGCGGTAAGATCCGTGAAATCGCCACGCATACCCACGGAGAGGGCGGAAACGCCGCGGGCGGCAAAAGGGAAATGGTCACTGCGGAACGCGCCGCCGCCGCGATCAACCGAATGGGTTTTCAATTCAAGTTCCAGCCCTTTGCCGATGCGGCGTACCGCTTCAAGGGCGCTGGAGTACTCAGTGGGAAAGGCGCTGAACTCCTTGCGGCGACCGAAGTGGTTCATGCAGTCCTTGTTGATGACCACCGCGGTCCGGTCCAAGGGCATCACCGGGTGGCGGGCGTACCAGGTGGATCCCGGCAGGCCCAGTTCTTCACCGGTGACGGGCATGAACACCAGGGTCCGGCGCGGCGCCACAGGCGCCCGGGCGAAAGCCCGGGCCAGGCAGAGGACGGCGGCCGTGCCGCTGGCGTTGTCCAGGGCGCCGTTGTAGATGTCATCGCCCGTGTCATCGACCATGCCCCGCCCCAGGTGGTCGTAATGGGCGGTAAAAATCACCGCCTCATGCTTGAGTTCCGGGTCCCTACCCGGCAGGATGCCGATGACGTTGGCACACTCGAAGGTACGGTGAACCTGCGCGAATTCCGCTTTGATATCTGTTTTTAGAGGGAATGGTTGAAAGTCTCGGGAGCCGGCCATGGATTTCAGCTTATCGTAATCCAGGTTCAGCGGTTGTAACGCCCGGTTCAGGGCGGTGTGCCGGATCCAGGCCACGGCGTCCAGGTTGTGGGAACGGGATTCATGAAAGGCGATCCGTTCACCCGTCCAACTGGTCTGCACCACGTTCCAGCCGTAGGTGGCTTCCGGGTCGGTATGCACCATGATGAGCGCCCTGGCACCGCGCCGCCGCGCCATTTCGATCTTGTAGGTCCAGCGACCGTAATAGGTCATGGATTCATCCGCAAAACCGGTTTCGGGGTCTGGATCGTTGACCAGGCAGACAATGATTCGCCCTTTTGGATCGAATGTTTTGAAATCGTCCCAATCGTATTCGGGGGCGGTAATGCCGTATCCCACGAACCAGAGTTTTCCCGCCAGCTTCATGACGGACGTTTCGGACTGCTCTGATACCATGCAGATCTCGGATACGGGTTCAATGGCGTGGGAACCCGCGGAGTTGATTAATTCAACGCGCATCTCTTTTTCATTGCTGTCATACCCGTCAAAGGTGATCGACTGAAAAAACGTGCCCCGGTCACCGCCGGGGGTCAGCCCCAGGGACTGGAAACGGGCGGCCAGGTAGGCGGCGGCGACGCGGGCCCCGCGGCTGCCTGTGGCCCGGCCTTCCAACAGGTCGGAAGAAAGGAACTCCAGGTGGGCGCGGTACTCGTTTTCAGAGAAATTTCTGTCACGAGCGGCGGTGTAAGCCGGTGCCGCCAGGCACAATGTAAGCAGGATCAGTGGCAATATTCGGTGCATGGGACCTCCAGGTGATGTATACGGCGGCCGGCCGCCAGGGTTTGCCGCGCTTAGTGTTTTCCGTTCTTTCTGCGGCCCAGGATGCCGCCGGACAGGAACAGGCCGGCGCCGAGCACGAAACCGAAATTGTACCAGTTGCCGTTGTTGTGTACTTCGTACAAGTGCACCTTATCGGTAAACAGGGATACCAGGAACGTGACCGGTGAAATGAAACCGTGCCACAAACCTTTCCAGAATCCTGATACTTTGCCTTCGCGGTCGGCGGTCTTTTCCAGGCTGTTGGGCCCGGCCGCACAACCGGCTGCCAGTAAAACCACCATGAACACCAGCAGAACAATAGCCAATTTTTTCATGCATTACCTCATGTTTGGAAATCCTGATCTAATCCTACTCCATGCACTTCGGTCCTGCAAGTAGCGGTTTGAAGGAAACCACGGAACACATAAAGCGACTTGACAGCCACACCCTTCACACGTATAATACGTATTAGTGGTACAAGGGGCGCAAAATGGACAAGTTCAAGAAACTGACCATCACGGTGGAGCGGCCGGTTTACGAAGGGTTGCACAGGCTGATCGGCCGCGGGCGGATCAGTGCTTTCCTCAACAATCTTGCCCGCCCTTACGTGGTGGAGGAAGAACTCGAGAAGGCCTACACGGAAATGGCCCGGGATGAAAGACGTGAGGCCGAAGCCCTGGAGTGGTCCGAAAACCTCGTGCCGGAACTTCAGGACGAAACACGATAGGGACGCCATGAAACGGGGTGAAGTCTGGTGGGTGAACTTCGACCCCGCCGTGGGCGGTGAAATCAGGAAGATCCGGCCCGCGGTGATCGTCAGCGTTGACGCCGCCAACCAATTTCTCAACCGGGTACAGGTCGTGCCGCTCACAACGAATGTCGCCAGACTCTATCCCTGCGAAGCCTTCATCACCGTCAACGGAAGACGGCGGAAAGCCATGGCAGACCAGATCATGACCGTCAGCAAGCAACGCCTCACAAAGCGCTTCGGAAGCATATCCGACCCGGACATGGAAGCCGTCGAGGGAGCCCTCAAAATCCAATTGGGTCTTCACTAAGTTGAATAAATAAGTAAGTCCGGGTGAGCTTGATGGTTATTGTCGGGTGTGGTTTTAAGAGGTCCGGCATTCCTCCCGATGTAAAAAAAAGTCACACGGATCGCAAATACTTTAATGCACTGGTTCGAAAAACATTCGGTAAGAACCTGGCTGATCTGGATCATAACAACCAGTGAATCGGTTGGATGAAGAGGGGCGGCTTCAGAGGTTGTAGATCTCTGCATACTTTGTTTCCAGGTAGTCCAGGTAGGGTTCGGGCGATACCGAGGCTCCGGTGAGGTCAGCCACCAGGTCGGCACCGAAAAGGCGGCTGCCCCGGCTGTAGACATTCCGGGCCAACCATGCGGTCAGGACACCAAAGCGGCCTTCTGCCAGGGCACTGTCCAGGTCGGGCAGGTCCCGCCGGGCCCGGTCCAGGATCGCGGCCGCGTAGATGTTTCCCAGGGCGTAGGAGGGGAAGTAACCGAACCCCCCGAATGCCCAGTGAACATCCTGAAGCACACCGTCCCGGAAATCTGGGGGCCGCAAACCCAGATACAACTCGCTGCGGGCGTTCCAGACCTCGGGCAGTTCATCCACGGCCAGGTCGCCGTTGATAAGGTCCCGTTCCAGTTCAAAGCGCATAACGATGTGGAGGGTGTAGGTGACCTCATCCGCCTCCACGCGGATCAGGCCGGGCCGCACGCGGTTGACTCCGAAAAGCGCTGTTTCCAGGTCCAGGCGTTCCCGCTTTTCCGGGAAAGCGCGTTTCAGGCGGGGGAGGAACCAATTCCAGAAGGGGCGTCCGCGGGCCACCTGGTTTTCCCACACCCGCGACTGGCTTTCGTGCAGCCCCATGGAAGCCGCTTCTTCCAGTGGTGAACCGAAAGGCTCGGGTGTCAGCCCCTGCTCGTACAGGGCGTGTCCGCCCTCGTGCACAGCGGCAAACAGCGCGGGGCGGAAATCATCCGGGTTGAAACGAGTGGTCAGGCGCACGTCCCCCGGGTGGATGCCGATGGTGAAAGGGTGGGCGGAACGTGCCATTTTTCCGGCTTGCATATCCAGGCCCATGGCAATGATCACTTCGCGGCACAGGGTCTCCTGGACGCTTACCGGGTATGGTCCGGGCGAGAAGGGATCGGGGTCGGAAAAGCGCGGGGATTGACGGATTCGCCTGATCAGGGGCAACAGGCGCGCGGTCAGTTCCGCAAAGATGTGGTTCAGGCGCGCGGCCGTTATGCCCGGCTCATAGGTGTCGAGTAAGCTGTCGTACGCAGTCGGTCCCAGGGCGATGGCATCCGCTTCACGACGCTTCAATTCGATCATGGTTTTCAGCATGGGCGCGAACCCGGCAAAGTCATTGCGGCGGCGCAATTGCGTCCAGGCCTGCTGTGTTCTTGATTCATGTTCCGCCATTTGAGAAACAAGATCTGCGCCCAGGGCGGCATGACGTTTCCATCCGCGCCAGGTCAGAAACAGCATGCGGCGGGTTTCCGCGGGTGCGGCCTCGTTGCGGGCGGAACCGGTATCCAGGTCCACCAGTTGTTCCAGCCGGCGGCGAAATTCATCGTCCGTGAACAGGGCATGCGATTTGCGGGACAGCCAGGCCAGTTGCCGGGCGCGCACTTTGCCCCCGGCCGGAGGCATGCCGGTTTCCTGGTCCCATTGCAGGACCGCGTTGACTGATTCAACCAGGCGGATTTCCGCCAGCATCTCCATCAGGCGTGACGGACTCATGTTCCTCCCTGCCCGGAATCGGACCGCCCCGGTTTCCGGGAATCCGGATCAAGCGGATGGCTTGGGGCCGGCCTGGATTGCGGGTCTGCGTTCAATATGCGTTATCGGGTCTGATTGTACCAGAAATAAGCGGGGGGGGAGAATCAGCAGGTGATGTGGAACGCACCGGCACAGTGGAGCCCTTCACTGACGGCGGTGTTGAACGCGGCGGCGGCTTCGCGGGTGCGCATGACACGGCAG
>DSBM01000163.1 GCA_011049425.1 Candidatus Aminicenantes bacterium | reverse complement strand
CGGCGGCAGCTTTCCTATCCGGTCAGTTTGTTGCTCGCTCTCTTGCGGAAAAAACTGGCCGAGTTCGACGCTGTTGGCGGCGATACGCGTCTGATTCTTTCCCGGGATGAAGTGGTGGAATTGATCCGGATTTTTCTACCTGCGGGCAGCAATGAGGTGAAACTCATCGATCAGGTCGATGCCACCTTGAACAAGATTGCCGAGCTCGGCTTTATCCGCCGCTTGCGTGGGCAGGGGCAGATGATTGAGGTGCGGCGCATTATCAAGGCGTTAGTCGATGCGCAGTGGCTCGCCGATTTTGACGAACGATTAGCGGAATATCGACGGCAGCTTGCGCAACCGCTGGAGAGGATGGATGGCTGAAGCGCTTGAATTGGAATTCATGACAGATGACCGGCTGGCAGGTTTTCGCCTGCAACGACTCGAGGTTTTTAACTGGGGAACCTTTGACGGGAGGGTCTGGACTCTGCGACTGGGCGGAAAAAACGTTCTACTTACCGGGGGTAACGGCTCCGGAAAATCGACCCTGGTCGACGCCGTCACCACCCTGCTGGTGCCGAGTCATCGCATTGCCTACAACAAGGCGGCCGGGGCCGATAGCCGCGAACGTACGCTCAAGTCTTATGTGCTCGGGTATTACAAGTCGGAGCGACAGGAAACCCTGGGCAGCGCCAAGCCGGTCGCACTGCGCGACTTCAACAGTTATTCGGTGATCCTCGGCGTTTTTCACAACGTAGGCTACAACAAGACCGTCACCCTGGCGCAGGTCTTCTGGATGAAAGAGGCCAATTCGCAACCGGCTCGTCTGTATGCGGCCTGTGAACGCGATCTGTCCATTGCGGCAGATTTTTCCGGATTCGGCAGCGACATGGTCAGCCTTCGCAAACGGCTGCGGTCCAGCAGCGTCGAGTTGTTCGACAGCTTTCCGCCCTACGGTTCCTGGTTCCGCCGTCGTTTCGGCATCGATAACGAACAGGCTTTGGATCTCTTCCATCAGACCGTGTCGCTCAAGTCGGTCGGGAACCTGACCGACTTCGTGCGCAGCCACATGCTTGAGCCCTTTGATGTCGCACCGCGTATCTCCGCCCTGATCGGCCATTTCGAGGATCTCAACCGTGCTCATGAGGCGGTTCTCAAGGCCAAACGCCAGGTAGAGATGCTTACGCCTCTGGTGGCCGATTGTGAGCGGCATCGGGAGTTGGCGCAGAAGGCGGATAATCTGCGAGCCTGCCGCGATGCCCTGCGGCCATGGTTCGCCACTCTGAAACTTGATCTTCTGGAGAAACGACTGGCCGCGCTGAATGAAGAGTTGACCCGACACAAAGTCGCCATCGAGCGGCTGGAGGAGCAGCGTCGTACCCAGCTCGGTAAGGAGCGTGAACTGCGTCGTACCATCGCGGAAAATGGTGGTGACCGTATTGAAAGCATTGGTCAGGAAATCCTCCAAAAACAGGATGAACTGGAACGTAGGAAACTGAAAGCATCCCGCTATGAGGAGCTGGTACGTGCCTTGGGGCAAACCCCCGCCACGACCGGAGAACAATTTCTGCGTCAACAGTCTGAAATCGCCAAGTGGCTCGAAACGACAGAAGAAGCCGAAGTCCGCACACAGAACGATCTCAACGAGGCCGGCGTTTTATTCAAACAGGGAAAGGATGAATACGATCAGCTACAAACTGAAATCACGGGATTGAAAGCCCGGGTCAACAATATCGACGAAAAACAAATTGTCATGCGACGTACCCTCTGTCAGGCGCTGAATCTGGCTGAAGAGGAGATGCCGTTTGCCGGTGAATTGCTGCAGGTGAGCGAGGACGAGCGTGACTGGGAAGGTGCCATCGAAAGGCTGCTTCGCGGCTTCGGCTTGTCTCTGCTGGTTCCGGATCGGTATTACGCCAAGGTGGCGCAGTGGGTTAACCAAACTCACCTGCGGGGTCGGCTGGTTTATTTCCGGGTGCGGGAAGGGGTGCGCGGCGAATTGCCTTCGCTTAATCCCGACTCACTGGTGCGTAAGCTGCAAATCAAGCCCGATTCGCCCTTTTATGACTGGATCGAAAGGGAGGTGGCTCACCGTTTTGATCTGGCCTGCTGCGAGAACCAGGACCAGTTCCGCCGCGAGACCCGTGCCATTACCAAGGCCGGGCAGATCAAAGTTCCCGGGGAGCGGCATGAAAAGGATGACCGGCATCGGATAAATGATCGACGGCGCTATGTCCTTGGTTGGAGCAACGTCGAAAAGATCGCGGCGTTGGAAAAAGACGCCAAGCGGCAGGAAGCGCAGCTTGCCGACCTTGCCGGTCGCATCAGCACGCTGCAGAAGGAACAGTCCACGCTCAAGGAGCGGCTCTCGGTTCTCTCAAAGCTGGGGGAATACACCGACTTTCGTGACCTCGACTGGAAACCCGTGGCGGTTGTCATCTCCAGGTTGGAAGCCGAGAAACGTGAATTAGAAGCGGCCTCCGATCTGCTCAAGACTCTGACGTCACAATTAACCGCGCTCGAAAGGGAGTTGAAAGAAACGGAGATTCAGCTTGATGAACGGAAGGATAAGCACTCGAAAACCGAGCAAAAAATCATTGCTGCGCAAGAGCTGCAGCAACAAGCGCAAGCACTTTTAGCGGGAATAACAGAAGATATTGTTCAGAAATTTGACCTCCTGGAAACGATGCGTGAGGAGGCGCTTGGCGGTCAGATGCTGACCGTCGAATCCTGCGACAGCCGTGAGCGCGACATGCGCGACTGGCTACAGACCCGGATCGACGCCGAAGATTCGAAAATCAAACGGTTATCCGAGAAGGTCATCAAGGCGATGACCGAGTACAAAGGCATGTGGACGCTGGAGACAGCAGAGGTCGATGCCAACCTGGCGGCCGCTCCTGAGTACAGGTCTATGCTGGATCAACTGCAGGCCGATGATCTGCCCCGTTTTGAAGGGCGTTTCAAGGAGCTCCTGAACGAGAACACCATTCGCGAGGTGGCGAATTTTCAATCCCAGCTGGCCCGCGAACGGGAAACCATCAAGGAACGCATCGCCCAGATCAACGAGTCGCTCACCCAGATTGATTACAACCCCGGCCGTTATATCAGTCTCGAAGCACAGATGAGTCTCGACGCCGACATCCGTGATTTCCAGACCGAATTGCGTACCTGTACCGAAGGTGCGCTCACCGGCTCGGAAGATGCACAGTATTCGGAGGCAAAATTCCTTCAGGTGAAGCGAATCATCGAGCGGTTCCGAGGCCGGGATGAACACTCGGATATGGATCGGCGCTGGACCGCCAAGGTGACCGATGTGCGCAACTGGTTCGTCTTCGCCGCCAGCGAGCGTTGGCGTGAAGACGACACCGAGCATGAACATTATGCGGATTCCGGCGGAAAATCGGGCGGCCAGAAAGAAAAGCTCGCCTACACTGTCCTTGCCGCCAGCCTGGCGTATCAATTTGGCCTGGAATGGGGTGCGGTGCGCTCCCGTTCCTTCCGTTTTGTGGTCATCGATGAGGCGTTTGGGCGCGGTTCCGATGAATCGGCCCAGTATGGCTTGCGGTTGTTCACGCAGCTCAAACTTCAACTGCTGATCGTCACGCCGTTGCAGAAAATCCATATTATCGAGCCTTTTGTCGCTGGTGTCGGGTTTGTGCACAATGAGGATGGCCGCAACTCGGTCCTGCGCAACCTGAGCATTGAGGAACATCTAGCCGAGAAACAAAGGATGCAAGGATGACGTGGACGACCCCGGCTGATCTCAAAAAACAGGTGCAAAAGCTTTGGGATCGCGGTTTGCTACTCGCCTCAATGACTGGCGGAGAGTCGCTCTTCCCTCGGCGTCTGACCCTCAAGGGACCTAACTCTCGAGAGTTGAGCGAACGGTTCCCCGAGGTGCGGGATTGGATTGGCCAATTGTCCGCTGCCGCGGGTTCCTATCGAATTGAATGGCGCAGTGTCAAACACCGTGTTCTTGGAAACAATAAAATCCCGGCGGCAATTTGGATCGACCAGCTTTCTCAAGCTCTTGAATTGATTGGCAAGCGCCGGGCAGCGGATCAGTTCGCGGCGCTGGTTGAACTGACCAGCGACAAACAGCCTGACTTACTTCCCTGGCTGACAAAACGGCCGCTGCGTGCCTTGGAGTTGGCCAAAGACTGGCCACGACTGCTGGAAATTGTCGGCTGGGTGCTGAAACATCCCCGCCCTGCGATTTATCTGCGTCAGATCGACCTGCCGGGTGTCCATACCAAATTGATCGAAGGAGATCGTGGCGTGCTGGCCGAATTGCTCGATCTTGTGCTGCCTGAGGACGCCATTGATATGGCTCATACGGGAATTGGCGGGTTCTGTCGTCGCTATGGTTTTCTTGATAAACCGTCACGCGTGCGTTTTCGGCTGCTGGACTCGAATCTCCGGCTGTTGCCAGTGGAAGCCGATCAGGATATCACCCTGACACAGCCAGCCTTCGCCTCACTTGATTTGTCGGTATCGAAAGTGTTCATCACTGAAAATGAGATCAACTTTTTGGCTTTTCCGGAGGTTTCTGATGCGGTGGTGATATTCGGAGCGGGATACGGATTTGACAATCTCGCGGCCGCAACCTGGCTGCACGAAAAAGAAATC
Source organism: Candidatus Aminicenantes bacterium (assembly GCA_011049425.1). Taxonomy (NCBI): domain Bacteria; phylum Candidatus Aminicenantota; species Candidatus Aminicenantota bacterium. Next base: position 866 of record DSBM01000163.1, on the reverse strand, counting down.
TACTATTGGGGGGACATCGATACTCACGGCTTTGCCATACTCAATCAATTGCGTGGGTTCTTGCCTCATGTCGTTTCTTTTCTGATGGATCAGCGGACACTACTTGCCCACAGGGCACTGTGGGGGAGTGAAATGCAGCCTGAAACAGGGACTCTTACGCGGTTGAACTCCGAGGAAAACGCACTTTACGATCAATTGCGCCAAAACCATTGGGGGGAACGTGTTCGTCTGGAGCAGGAGAGGATTGGATTCGACTTTTTGCGTGAGGCGCTTCGAGGGATATAAACCGCAACTGTCAAGTATTGGTGCTTCCGGGAAGTCAGCGGGTAACCTCCATCCACTCCGGCGGGTATGGCGCCATCTGAGTAAAGTCGGGTTGCAAAGCGAAGAGACCGCAAATATCTCATAGCGTAGCAACCCTTTCCAATTTTGTCGGAGTCGGTTTTCATGCTATACTCACCCCCAAAATACCAGGAGGTGAACCATGCGCGATACCGATCTTTAGCGGCGCTTGTTGGGCCTGGTGGCCCCGTGGTCTGTTTCGGGTGGAACTTGACGTTGCCGCCCAGCGGGTTGATCTTTGGGTTGAACATCCCAGGGGGCACAAATGGTCGTGTCCGGAATGCGGCCAGGAAGGGCCGTTGCACGATTATGCGGAAGAGAGGATCTGGCGTCACCTGGACAGTTGCCAGTTTCAGACCTTTTTGCATTCACAACCGCCCCGGATGAACTGCTCCCGGCATGGAGTTCGGCAGGTTAAGTTGCCGTAATGTTTTCCTCATTTTGGCCTGCATTTTGTGAAAGCCTTTCCTGATAACGGATCACGGCGATATATGTAGAGCGCTCTTTTGGAACATGTTTTGCAT
>DSBM01000162.1 GCA_011049425.1 Candidatus Aminicenantes bacterium | reverse complement strand
CCTTCGGTTCCTTCGCTTCGCTCAGTCATGGTGATCCGCTTTAGGGCGGATCGCTCGAACCCAGGAATCAACGTGGGTTCTCATCCCACCGGGATCAGATTGAATGGCGGAGAGGGTGGGATTCGAACCCACGGTCCCGTTGACCAGGACAACTGCTTAGCAGGCAGCCCGATTCAGCCACTCTCGCACCTCTCCGGAATTCATGCCGAGGAGGGGACTCGAACCCCTACAGGCTATTCGCCCACAAGCACCTCAAGCTTGCGTGTCTACCAGTTCCACCACCTCGGCAGGCAGTGTATGGACGATCAATCGTTCTCTTTTTCCTGCCCCGGCGCGGGTTGGGGGGCCGGTTGCTCTTGAGCGGGAACGGCGGGGGGAGCCGTTTCCGTGGTTGTGCTTTGCTCAGCGGCGGGACCAGTTTGCTCCGGCCCCAATACTGAGCGCGTCGTGGATTTGCGCGAGGATATGATCATCAGCAAAAGGGTAAGCACCATAAAAAGAACGGCCAGCACGGTGGTCAATTTGGACAGGAACGTCGCGGATCCGCGCGGGCCGAAAGTGCTCTGGCTGCCGCCACCGCCGAACGCGCCGGCCAGGTCTGCGCTCTTGCCGCTCTGTAGCAGGACCACCACGTTCAACAGCAGGCAAACCAGGATCAGAAAAAACAATAAAAACCCTTCCAAGATGACCTCCTACGCCGGATTCAATCGAATTGCGCTGTGAATTATAGCAGAAAAGGGCTCCACGCGCAAGGAGGCGCCGCCCACCAGGGCGCCGTCGATATCCGGCTGAGAAAGGAGGTCCGCACTGTTTTCCGGCTTGACGGAACCGCCATAAAGAATGCGGATCCGCCCGGGATCCGGCACGCGGGCTTCCAAAATGGAACGGATGGCGGCGTGAACTTCCTGGGCCTGTTGCGGGGTCGCGGTCCGGCCCGTACCAATGGCCCAGACCGGCTCGTAGGCGACGATTATTTTTTGCGCCGCTTGTTTGTCGATTCCGGCAAATCCACCCTCAATCTGGGCATTGATGCGTTCCAGGGTGGCGCCGGCATCGCGCTCTTTTAGGGTTTCTCCCACGCATAGCACCGGCTGCAGGCCATGCTCCAACGCGCGTTTCGTTTTGCGATTCAACAGGTCGTCATCTTCACCGAAGATGTGCCGCCGTTCCGAATGGCCCACCAGCACCAGATCCACCAGTTCGCGTAACATAGGCGCGGACACCTCTCCGGTAAAAGCTCCTTCCGTTTCGGCATGCATGTTCTGCGCCCCCAGGCGCACCTGTTTTGCGACCTGCCGCAACGGGTAAATCGCGGTATAGGCGGGAAACAAAGCCACTTCCACCGCATCCGGAACAGAGAGAGACGCCTCGAGCGCGTTCAGAAATTCCCGGCCGGCGGCCACGGTCATGTGCATCTTCCAGTTTCCGGCAATCATGGGTATACGTTTACTGCTCATGGGTTCATGTCCTCAAGGACTTCCAGTCCGGGTAGGGCTTCCCCGCTGAGAAAGGCCAGCGCGGCGCCTCCGCCAGTTGACAGATGGGTGAGTTGATCGGACACTCCGGAGCGACGGATGGCGGCCACGGTATCTCCCCCGCCAATCACTACGGTTGCAGCGGCGCCGGCAAGGGCACGCGCCAGTTCAATGGTACCTGCGGAAAACACTTCGTGTTCAAACATCCCCATGGGACCGTTCCATACCACCAGGTCGGCCCGGCGCAATTCACGGGCGAACAGGGCCACTGTTCTCGGTCCGATATCCAGGCCCATCATATCCGCTGGAATCGCCTCTCCGCGGTTGATCATGCGCACCGTCACCTTGGGTTCCGGAGTCACCGCGGCAACGTGGTCCACCGGCAGGATGACCCGTATCCCCCTTTTTTCGGCCTTCTCAAGAATATCCCGGCAATGGGGAATCATCTCTGCTTCGATTTCGGAGGCCCCCACGGATTCTTTCCGCGCCGCCATGAATGTATAGGCGATGCGACCCCCAATCAGCATGGTGCCGGTTTTGCCCAGCAGGTTGCGGATCAGGGGAATCTTGTCGGCCACTTTCGCCCCGCCCAAAAGCAAAACGCCATTGGGGAAATCGGACTCCAGGATGGGACTTAACTGTTCCATCTCGGTTTTCACCAGCAGGCCCGCCACGGCGGAGTCACAGTGCGGCGCAATGGAAACAATGGAGGCATGACGGCGATGGCAGGTCCCGAAAGCGTCATTGCAGAAGATATCGATGCCCCTGGCCAGGGATTCGGCAAATTCAGGGTCATTCGCTTTCTCGCCCGGATCAAAGCGCAGGTTTTCCAGCAGGAACACGTCTCCGTCCTTCATGCGTGCCTTTTCCGCTTCAACTTCTTCGCCTGCCGTCAAGCCGTTGTAGGTGACCGGGCGTTCCAGCATCTGCGAAAGTCTGCGAGCCACCGGGTCCAGGGTCATGTCCAATTGAATCCGACCTCCCGGCCTGCCGAGGTGAGACGCGACCACGACCCGGGCACCGTTAAACGCCAGGTGCTCCAAGGTGGGAAGGGCGGCACGTATGCGGGTCTCATCGCGGATGCGGCCATCGTCATCCAGGGGAACGTTGAAATCCACACGCACGAAAACCGTGCGCCCGCGAACATCCACATCTGTGATTGAGCGTTTCCTCATGACCATTTTTCAGCCATCAGGCCGATGAGGTCGCGGATGCGGCAGGAGTAGGCCCACTCGTTGTCATACCAGGCCAGGATCTTCACCATGTAGGGATCGATCACCGTAACAAACTCCCCGTCCACAATGGAAGAGGCGTCGTTGCCGATGATATCTGATGAAACAATGGGTTCTTCGGTGTATGCCAGGATCCCTTTTAGTTCATGATCAGCGGCCGAGCGAAACACGTTTTTCAGGGTATCCACATCAACCGCTTTTTCCAGGGTCACCACCAGGTCCACCAGTGAACCGTTGGGGGTGGGAACGCGCAAAGCTGAACCCGTGATTTTACCGGCCAACTCGGGAATCACCAGGCCGATGGCCTTGGCCGCTCCCGTGGTTGTGGGAATGATGTTGACTGCCGCGGCCCGGGCGCGGCGCAGGTCCTTATGCGGCAGATCCAGGATGCGCTGGTCGTTGGTATAGGAATGAATGGTGGTCATATTGCCGCGTTCAAGGCCGTAATGGTCATGCAGTACCTTTGCGACCGGGGCTACACAGTTTGTCGTGCAGGAAGCATTGGACACGATGTGATGCTTGTCATGGCGATATTCGCCATGGTTGACGCCCAGGACCATGGTGATGTCCGGGTCCGTGGCCGGCGCGGAGATGATCACCTTGCGCGCTCCCGCTTCCAGGTGAAGCATGGCCTCGGGGCGCTTGCGGAACATCCCGGTGGCTTCCACCACCACATCTACTCCCAGCTCCTTCCAGGGCAACTTGCGCGGGTCTTTTTCGGAATAAACGCGGGTGGCCTCGTCTCCGGCTTTCAAGTATCCCTCCCGGGCTTCCACGGGATGTGAAAAGGTTCCGAACACGCTGTCGTATTTAAGCAGGTGGGCCAACGTAGCCGCGGAGGTCAAATCGTTGAGGGCGACGATATCGATCTGCTTGGACCCCAGGCTGGCACGAAAGAAATTTCTGCCGATGCGACCAAAACCGTTAATGGCGACTTTAAGCGACATCCTTCCTCCTATCTAAAAAATAACGCTACCACAGGCCTGATAAGTTTTCAACCGCAGCCCGAATCAGAAAATCCCGCGGATGGCGCGCAAACTGGGGAGTTCCCGGCCTTCCAGATACTCCAGCAACGCGCCGCCGGCGGTGGAAACATAACTGATTTTATGGGTAAGACTGTAACGGTTGAGCGCGGCAATGGAATCTCCGCCACCCACCAGGGAAAATGCCCCCTTGTCGGTGGCCCGGGCCACGGACAGGGCCACGCGCAACGTGCCGTTCGAGAAGTGGGGCAGCTCGAAAACCCCCATTGGCCCGTTCCACAAAATGGTACGGGATGTTTCAATCAACCTGCCGAACGCTTCCACGGTTCGCACCCCGATATCCAGGCCCATCCACTCACGCGGAATCTCGCGGATATCTCGATGTTCAATGGCGGCCTCATTGTCCATGCGGTCGGCAACAACGCAATCAACCGGCAATTCCAAACGGACTCCCAGTTCTTTGGCACGCTCGATGACTTCGCGCGCGACGTTGAGGTAATCCTCCTCTACCAGGGACAAGCCGACTTTCCCGCCCATGGCGCGGATAAACGTATAGGCCACTCCACCGCCCACGATCAGGCGATCAACTTTTTCCAGTAACGCCTTGATAATGCCGATTTTGGTGGAAACCTTGCTTCCTCCCAGGATGGCGGCAAACGGCGGTTCCGCCCGGTTGAGAACGCGGTTAATGCGGTTGATTTCACTCTCCACCAGGTAGCCCAGCATGCGGTGTTCAGGAAAGAAACGCGCCACCGTGAATGTCGAAGCATGGGCGCGGTGGGCCGTGCCGAAAGCGTCATTAACATAAACGTCACCGAGCTCGGACAGACCGCGGGCAAAGGCCTCGTCTGCCGCTTTTTCACCGGGATAGAAGCGCAGGTTTTCCAAAAGCATCACCTCGCCCGGCTTCAGTTTTCGGGATGCGCCCCGAGCCGCATCCCCAACAGGAGGGTCCTGGAAACGCACGGGGCGTTCCAGCAATTTCTCTAAATGGGGCAAGATAATTCTGGTGGACAGGGCCGGGTCGGATTTTCCTCCCGGACGTCCCAGGTGGGTCATAACCACGGCGGAACCACCGTCCGCCAATACGCGGCGAATCGTGGGAATGGCTGTCACCATGCGCGTGTCATCGGTGATTCCGCCCTCTTCATCCAGGGGCACATTGAAATCCACGCGGATCAGAACCCGCTGATTGCGAAAACTATAATCATCAATTGAATAGGACTGGCGAATGGCGCGTATTGAAGGCAACTTTTTGCCTTCAAGGTACTCCAGTAACGCCCCCCCGGCGGTTGAGATGTAACTGATCTTGTGGGCCAGGCTGTAGCGGTTCAAGGCGGCGATTGAATCCCCGCCGCCCACCAGGGAGAACGCACCCTTGTCCGTGGCCCGGGAAACGGCCAATGCCACTCGCAGCGTACCATTCGAAAAATGGTTCATTTCGAATGCGCCCATGGGCCCATTCCACAGGATGGTGGCTGAATCGTCAATGACCTGGGAAAACTCTTCCACGGTTTTCACGCCGATGTCCAGGCCCATCCAGCCATTTGGGATGGACATGATATGGGTGTGCTCGATTTCGGCGTCGTTGGCAAAACGATCGGCCACAAGGCAATCCGAGGGCAGGTGAAGCTCAACCCGGCGTTTCCTGGCTTCCACCAGAATGCGCTCCGCGGTTTTGACCTGGTCGGCTTCGACAATGGAATCACCGATCTGCCCGCCCATGGCGCGGGCAAAGGTAAAGGCAATGCCGCCACCGATCAGCAGGTGATCAACCTTGTCCAGCAACGCCTCGATAATGCCGATCTTGGTGGAAACCTTACTTCCACCCAGGATCGCGGTAAAGGGATGGCGCGCTTCTTTCAACACCTTGTCGATCTGCTGGATCTCACTCTCCACCAGGTAGCCGAACATGCGCTCATCCGGAAAAAAACGTGCAATGGTATAGGTGGAGGCGTGGGCACGGTGAGCCGTTCCGAACGCATCGTTTACGTACACGTCCCCCAGCGCCGCCAGGCTGGCGGCGAAATCTTCATCACCGGCCATCTCTTCCGCATGGAAACGCAGGTTTTCCAGCAACAGCACTTGTCCGGGCTGCAGATCCGCGGCCATACGGGCGGTCTCTTTCCCGATACAGTCCGGAGCAAAGCGCACTTCCCGCTCCAGGAGTTGTGACAACCTTGGCAGGATGTGTCGCAACGATAGGGCGTCGCTCTTCTTTCCGCCGGGGCGTCCCAGGTGGGTCAACAGGATTACGGCGCCTTTCTCCGTCAGGATCTTGCGCAAGGTGGGCATGGCCGTCACCATGCGCGTGTCATCGGTAATGTGTTGATTCTCGTCCATGGGGACATTGAAATCCACCCGTACCAGTACTTTTTTGCCCTGAAAGGGATAGGAGTCAATCGAGTTCATGGCTCTATTCTAGAGCAATGAACTGTATAAATGCAACGCAACAATCTTGCCGCTTTCAACCAATGTTTTAAACTCTCCGGCCGGCAAAGCCGGCCGTTTCCGCGGCAGGCTTGAATATGGTATATTTCGGTAATGGAAACCGTTTCTCGAACCTGTTGCCCCCTTTGCGCCTCAAGCCGTATCCTGCCCTTCCGCCGCGGCACCCTGGCTCCCGAGCTCTTATCACCGCAGGATTTCCGCATAACCGACAACCGCTATGGCTCTTTGTGGAGCTTTCACAAATGCAAAGATTGCCGTTTCGTATTCGCGAACCCCGCACCCACGGACCAATCCCTGACCGCCCTCTACGCCGCGCTGCAAGATGATGATTACGGCGCCGAAGCCGAGAACCGCGGGCGGAACTTCAATGTGATCCTGAACCGCCTGAGAAAATTCGTTCCCGAACCCGGTAAATTGCTGGATGTGGGCGCGGCCAGCGGTATTTTCATGCACTTGGCACAGGAACGCGGTTTCCAGGTTCAGGGAGTCGAACCCTCGACCCAACTGGTCAGAGAAGCCCGCACGCGCTACGGGTTGGAAATCAAGCCGGGCACGGCGGATAATCTCTCGCCCGAATCCACTTTTCAGGTAATCACCTGCCTGGACTTGATTGAACACCTGGCCGATCCCCTGCCGCAACTGAAACGCATCACCACACACCTGGAACCCGGCGGCATCCTGGTGTTGGTCACACCGGATATACTCAGCCTGGCGGCCCGGGTTAGCGGACGCCGCTGGTGGCATTTCCGCACCGCCCATGTCAATTTTTTCTCCCAACCTTCCCTTGAACGCCTCATGACCCTGTTGGGCATGGAAATCGTTTCCCGACATCGTTACGCCTGGCATTTTTCGCTGTTTTACCTGGCGACCCGCCTCTGGCCCTCACTGGGGAAACGGCCGACTTTACAACGCTTTATGAAACGGATAAACTGTAAAATTCAATTGCTGGATTCATGGGAAATCTATGCGCGCAAAGTATAATCGGTACCTATCGGCGCTGAGGTTGGATCGCTGGCCGCGCAGCCTGGCCATCCTGCCCGGGTTCGTGGCCGCACTGGTTTTGTATCCACCCCATGGTGAAACCGCCGCGACCGCATTTCAGTTAGGAGTCAGGCTGGTTGTGGCCTTCCTGTTGACCTGGCTCATCTCAACCGCCAATTACATTGTCAACGAAATCGCCGACGCCCCCTTCGACGCCTTCCACCCCTCAAAAAAGAACCGGCCGCTGGTGACAGGCGAGATCAGCCGGGGCATCCTGCTGGCCGCCTACCTGTTGATGGCGGCTGGAGCTTTGGCCCTGGGCGCCTGGTGGTTCAGTGCCCGTTTTGTATTGAGCCTGGCGGCCCTGCTGGTGGCGGGCCTGGTTTACAATGTCCCTCCCGTACGCTTCAAAGACATTCCCATCCTGGACTCAACCGTGGAATCCGCAAACAACCCCATCCGTTTCCTGATCGGATGGTACATCCTTCCCGTGCCATTCCCCCCGGCCTGTTTGCTGATTTCCTGGTGGGCTTTCGGCAATTTCCTCATGGTGGGGAAACGCGTAGCGGAAAAGAAATTCTTGACCGCGGCTGAATCCGCCGGATATCGCCTGTCGCTGAAACGCTACTCCCTGGGCATGCTGGTGGCGTTCATGGTGTTCAGTGCCCTGGTGTTTCTGGCCACCTTTGCCCTGTTTGTATGGAACCAGGGTTGGATGCTATTCCTGTACATCCTGCCCCTGATCCTGGTTTACCTGATCATGTTCATGCGCAAATCCCTTCAGGACCGGGAAGGCGCGGAAGAACCCGAACGCCTGCTCAAGAACCCCTATTTCGCGATCTACACCCTCTTCCTGATCCTGGTGTTCTTGACGGCTTACCTTTTGCGGTGAAACCATGGAAACCCAGATTCTGCTTAAAATCATGCTGGCGGCCGTGCTGGGCGGCATTATCGGACTGGAACGCGAACTGGCGCACAAAGAAGCCGGGCTGCGCACCAATATCCTGATCAGTATGGGAGCCGCCTTGTTTACCGTCCTCTCGATCGAGATTTCGCGCGGCATCAACGGAGCTGATCCCGCGCGGGTGGCGGCTCAGATCGTAACGGGTGTCGGTTTCCTGGGCGCCGGCGCCATTATCCAGGCGCGTTTTTCCGTGCATGGACTCACCACTGCCGCAACCATCTGGACCGTTGCCGCCATCGGTATGACCGTGGGCGTGGGGCGATACTTTGTCGCACTCATGGTCACAATATCCATCGTCGTGGTGCTGTCCCTGTTCCGCTTTTTTTCCACCAGGCTGCAACCGGGAGCCCGGGACACGGCCTATCGCATTCACACCAAGGACAGCCCGGCGATTCTTCTGGACATCAAGAAAATCATCCGTGACCTGGGCATCCGTTCGGCGAGTTTGAAACTCCACCGGCGCCGGGAAGCATACGAGCTGGAAGCCCTGTTGCGGGCTTCAGACACCAAACACCATAGCTTCCTGGAAGCGGTAATGCAATTGGAAGGGGTTATGCAGGTGGACGATGAGAGCCTGTGAAACGAAAAGATGACCCCTGCCTGGCGGGATACGCCGATACTGCTGGCAACCACAAATCCGGGCAAACTACTGGAGTTCAGGGAACTGCTCCGTCTGGATTTTCCCGCGGGATTGGTTTTTTGCCTGGCTGACCTTCCGGCCGCAACAGTGCCGCAAGAGAACGGCGGCTCTTTCCTGGCCAACGCCCGTATCAAGGCATTGCATTACAGCAGAGCATTTGCCGCCATGCTGGTGGTGGCGGAAGACTCCGGACTTGAAGTCCCGTCCCTGTGCAACGCGCCGGGAGTTCATTCGGCCCGCTATGCGGGACATCCGCCCTCGGACGAACGCAACATCCGCCTGTTGCTCGAGAAACTCGCGCATCATGCGGACCGAAACGCCTGCTTTATCACTGAAGCCGTCGTGGCCCGCGATGGCGAGGTACTTTATCACTGCCGCGGAGAGGTGAAAGGCGTGATATTGGAAACGCCCCGTGGAAGCGATGGATTTGGATACGACCCCGTATTTTACTACCCACCGTTGGCCAGGAGTTTTGCCGAGTTGAGCAGCAGCGAGAAGAACGCCGTATCCCACCGCGGACAAGCCATGGCAAAGGTGAGAAAATTTCTAACTACGCCGGGGCTTGAGAAGCACAGTTAATCAAGAGAATCTTTGCCGCGACAATCACGGCACATTCCGGTCAGGTACAGTCTAACGTTTTCAACCAGGTGCCCATCCAGTTCTTGACCGGCCACACAGGCGGGTATTTCCCGGATATCAAAAATCCGTTCACAATGCCGGCAGAAAAAATGGGAGTGATCCGAACGGGTATTGGGATCATAGCGGGTTTCATGTTCGGAAATGGTCAGCGGCAAAAGCAGCCCTCTGTCCACCAAAATGTTCAAGGTATTGTAAACCGTTGTGCGTGAGAGTGTCGGGATCTCGGGTCTCAGGGTTTGAAAAATCTCTTCCGCTGAAGGGTGCACATGGGCGCTCATGATGAAGCTCAGGATCCGTAATCTTTGAAACGATGGTTTGATTCCCGCATTCGTCAACACCTGCTGGGCACGATGCCTTGAATCCTTATCGTCCGGCTTCACGTTTTCCCCTTATGGAAAAACCGGGGCGGGTCTCCCCGCCCCGGTTAACGTTCACAACTTCTTGTGACACATCCACCAGTCTTTACAGGTAATCGATTTATCGGCCAATCTCTGTTTGGCCATATCCACTGTAGAAGCGGGGGGCACGATCACATCGTCACCGAAAATGTCATTATTGGGCCAGTCGGCGGGCATGGCGACCTTGTTTTCGTCCGCCACCTGGAAGGCCCGGATCATGCGCAGGATCTCGTCAAAGTTCCGGCCCAGTTCAGCGGGGTAATACAGGATGGCACGCACAATTCCTTTGGGATCAACAAAGAAAACGGCCCGCACGGTTTTGCTGGTGTCACCGTGGATGAAGCCCAGTCTGCGTGATACCGATCCGGTATCCGCGATAATGGGAAATTCGATCTCCACACCCATGTTGTCGCGGATCCAGTCCATCCACTTGATATGGGAATGGACCTGGTCAACACTCAAACCCAGAAGTTCGGTATTGAGTTTGCGGAATTCATCATACCGTTTTTGAAACGCGATGAACTCGGTGGTGCAAACCGGCGTGAAATCCCCGGGGTGGCTGAAAAGGATCAACCATTTCCCCTTATAGTCTCCGGGCAATTGCCTGGGTCCGTGGGTCGTGTTTACTTTCAATTCGGGAAACTGTTCACCGATTAACGGGATTTTTTCTTCCACAATCTCCTCCTTGGATATAAATCCTTTTTTGTAACTATTTCATTTATATAATAATACCCATAAATGTTTTTGTCAACCCCAAACATGATTTATATTTTTGGTTCTCTTCCATTTTGTGTGGGTTTGGGGGTCATACTTATTTGAAAAAATGATAAGGCTGCATGAGAGTACCCTTTCGGGCACAAATACCCAGAGGGCACAGGTCACCGCTCACCACTTCGGTGTTCTTCGGCGGACTAAAATGACCCCGGTGGTTGTTTGGGATGTAATCCGGGGCATCATTTTACCTTCGGCCGTCCTGCCTCAGCCCATG
>DSBM01000161.1 GCA_011049425.1 Candidatus Aminicenantes bacterium | reverse complement strand
TTTTGCGCCTTTTTCTGGACGCGATTACCTTTACTCATTCCCACCTGTTCAGACAATTATGCCTTCAGGTCCAGCGTTGAAGAATTTTTCAGCATCGACTCATTAATGCTGAATTACGGCCGCCGGGGAGGGCGGCGGCCGCAGTATAGGTACTATTTTTCAGATTATGCCTTTACACCATGCCGGAAAAACCCTGAAAAGCCAGGGACAACAGCCCGGCGGTAATCAAAGCGATGGGAGCGCCTTTCATGGCCTCGGGCACCTCGTACAATTCCAGGCGTTCGCGGATGCCCGCGAACAACACCAGGGCCAGGGCGAAACCGATGGCCGTGGCGATGGCGAACACCACGGCTTCCACCAGGTTAAAGGTGGAGCGGCTGACCAGTACGGCCACACCCAGGATGGCGCAATTGGTGGTGATCAGGGGCAGGAACACACCCAGGGCCTGGTAGAGCGGAGGACTCACCTTTTTGAGGATCAGCTCCACCATCTGCACCAGCGAGGCGATAACCAGAATATAGCTCACGGTCTGCATGAACTCGATATGCAGCGGGATGAGCAGGAGTTTCTGAATCAGAAAAGTGATCAGGGTGGCCAGGGTCATGACGAACAGGACCGCGGCGCTCATGCCCGTGGCGGTTTTCACCCTGGTGCTCACGCCCAGGAAGGGACAGATGCCCAGGAACTGCATGAGCACGATGTTGTTGACAAAAATGGCACCGACAATGATCAGGAATATGCTCATGGCTTACCTCCTCAGGCAAAACGGCGCCGCATCACGTTGATCAGCGCGATCAGGAACCCCAGGGTGATAAATGCACCCGGCGACAGGATAAACAGCAGGATGGTGGTGGAGCCTTCGGGCAGGAAGGACCAACCGAAAAGCGATCCCGCACCCAGGATCTCACGCAGGGACCCCAGCAGGGTAAGGGCAAAGGCAAAACCAAGTCCCATGCCCAGACCGTCGACCAAAGATTCCATTACCCCCCGTTTGGAGGCGAAAGCTTCGGCGCGGCCGAGGATCACGCAGTTGACCACGATCAGCGGGATAAAAATCCCCAGGGCCTTGTGCAGGTCCGGAACATAGGCGGCCATGCTCAAATCGATAATGGTGACAAAGCTGGCAATGACCACGATGAATACGGGGATGCGTACCTTGTCGGGGATCCAGCGCTTGAGCAGGGAGATCACCAGGTTGGAACCCACCAGCACAGCGGTGGTTGCCAGGCCCATGCCCAGACCGTTGATGGCCGAACCGGTAACCGCCAGGGTGGGACACATGCCCAGCAGAAGAACGAACACGGCGTTCTCTTTAAAAAAGCCTTTGGAAAACTCTGTCCACAATTTCATCTTACCGTCTCCTGCCGCAGCGCGGTGTAGGCTTTGTTTACACCGTCACAGAACGCCCGCGAACTGATGGTGGCCGCCGTGATTGCATCCACGTCGCCGCCATCCTTTTTCACGGCCACTTTAAAATTGGCGGGGTCTTTGTCCTTGAACTGCGCACGGAACGAAGGTTCCTCCATTTTCGTGCCCAGGCCCGGCGTCTCGGCCTGCCCCAGCACGGAAACAGAGATAATCCGGCCGGACACGTCGAAACCCACCATCAAACGGATGTCCTCAGAACCGAAGCCTTGGCTGGAAAAGGTCTCCACGGCCGTGCCCACAGGCTTGCCGTCGCGCAACGCCGGGTAGAATATCAATCCCGGCGCGGATTCAAGTGTGTATTTCTCTTCGTAGGGATTGTTGTCGAACTCAGGCAATACGATTTTCAATGCCTCGATAATCTTATTGATCTTGCCTTGGGCGATGGCATCCTTGGTCCGGGAATAGGTGAATCCCAGTGCCAGGGCCGATACCACACATACCAACGTCAGTACAGCCACCATGTTGAAAAAAGTGGATGGAAGTTTTTTTCGCTCAGCCATGTTTCACCTCTCTACCGAACCGCCGTGGTGGAAACGCCCGGTCAATGAGGGGCACAAAGGCATTCATGATCAGAATGGAGTAGGAACATCCCTCCGGATACGCGCCGAAAAGGCGGATCAGGCCGCAAATCACACCCCCACCCAGAGCGAAGATTACCTGGCCACCTGGTGTCATGGGACTGGTTACCATGTCCGTGGCCATAAACCAGGCCCCCAGCATGGCGCCCCCCGCCAAAACATGAAACAGCGGATCCGCGTACTTGCCCGGATCCAGCACCCAGAAGATCCCTATAGTCGCGGCCAGGGAAGCCAGATAGATCACGGGGATGTGCCAGGTAATGATCCCGCGAAACAGCATGTAGATACCGCCGATCAGGATGGCCAGGGCGGCGGTCTCGCCGATACAACCTCCCACCCTTCCCAACAACAGGTCTTTGTACAGATCCAGCGAGCCCAATTCGGGAAGCACCGAGACGCCACCCTCGGACAGTTTGCCCAGTGGAGTGGCGGCCGTTACGGCGTCCACTCCGAAAGACCAGGCGTTTTCCAGGGGCTTGGGCCAGGAAGTCATATGCACGGGAAATGATGCCAGCATGAACGCACGTCCCACCAGGGCGGGATTGAAGGGATTCTTTCCCAGGCCGCCGAAAGCCAGTTTGGCGATGCCGATGGCCACAATTGACCCCACCAGCAATTGCCACCAGGGGATCGATGCCGGCACGTTGAACGACAGCAACAGGCCGGTTACCGCGGCGGAACCATCCATGAAAGTGGATTTCTGCTTCATCATAAAGGTCTGGACAAGGTATTCCGTAGCCATGCAGAACACCATGCCCAGTATCACGACCCGCATGGCATTCCAGCCAAAGTAATAGAAGGAAGCCAGCAGCGCGGGAGACAGGGCAATCACCACTCCCCACATGATCTTGTGTACGCTTTCACCGCCCTTCTCGTGGGGAGAGAGGGAAAGCACCAGGTTGCGGCTCATTTTTGCCTCCTTGCGGCGCGGATGCGCATGACGTTGACTTTGCCGTAACGGATAAAATCCAGCAGGGAACGGGATGAAGGGCAGGCAAAACTACAGGAGCCGCACTCAATGCAGTCGGCCGCGCCACTGGAATCGCATTCCTCGAAACGGTCCGACTGCCCCAGTTTTTCCAGCAACCAGGGCTCCAGTCCCATCGGGCATGCCGATACGCAGCGTCCACAACGGATGCAGTTCTGCACCGGGCTGCGCCGGGCGTCCTTTTCCGTCAAGAGCACGATCCCCGATGTGCCCTTGGTTACGGGAACTTCCAGGCCGGAGATGGCTTTGCCCATCATGGGGCCGCCACTGATCACCTTGGCGGTATCATCGCCGATTTCAACACCCAGGTGCGCGGCCATTTCCATGGCGGGAACCCCCAGTCGCACCAAAAAGTTTCCCGTAGCCGGCAGGTGACTGCCGGTAAAGGTGACAACCCGTTCCACCAGTGGCTTGTTTTTCTGCACCGCCTCGTATACGGCCAGGGCGGTGCCCACATTGTTGACCACGCAACCCACGTCCAGGGGCAGGCGGCCACTGGGGACCTCACGGTTGAGCAATGCCTTGATCAACTGTTTTTCTGCGCCCTGGGGGTATTGGACTTTGAGGGGGATCACTTCAATACCCGGCAGGGAACGGGCCTTGCGGGACATGGTCTCAATGGCGTCGGGCTTATTGGCCTCGACACCGATCATGGCGCGTTCCACCCGGGCAACCTTCATCAGGATCTGAACGCCGACAAGGATTTCATCCGTCCGTTCCAGCATGAGACGATGGTCCGCGGTCAGGTATGGCTCGCATTCAACGGCGTTGATAATCACCGTATCGGCTTTCCTGCCTTCGGGAAACATATACTTGACGTGGGTGGGAAAACAGGCGCCACCCAGGCCGACGACACCCGCGGCCTTGATGCGCTCCACAATGGTTTCCGCATCGGCCTTGATCTCGCGGATCAATTCAGGAGAACGGTCAATACCCGCCTCCCACTCATCACCATCCACGTCGATCACCACCGCGGGGCGGCGATAGCCTGAAGCATCGATCACATCGTCGATTTTTGCCACTGTTCCGGAGACCGAAGAGTGGAGGTGGGCTGAAATAAAGGCCTTGCCTTCCGCAATGCGACTGCCCACACGCACGCAATCTCCCTTGGAAACAGTCGCAACGGCTGGGGCTCCCAGGTGCTGCCCCAGGTGAAGCTGAACCCGGGAAGGGATTGAAAGCACCTGGATGGCCTGGTCAACGGATATCTTGTTCTCGGGCGGATGCACGCCGCCCCGGGGAAAGGTTTTCAGTCTCATCTCTGCACCGTCCTCATGAGGCGCTGGGCGCCGTGACTCCGGCGTCCGCTTTGGGTTTGGGTTTCACGGGTTCAAAAGTCGCCAGGATGGCGCCGGTGGGGCAAACGCTGATACACAAGCCGCAAGCAATGCATTTGGCGGGATCAATATAGGCCAGGTTGTTTTCAAGTGTAATGGCCTGGATCTTTTCCGGACAGGCCTTTACACATCGGCCGCAACCAATACAGGCCGCTTTGCAGGCTTTCCTGGCCACTCCCCCGGGTTCACGGTTCATACAGGCAACCCACACCCGGCGGCCTTTTTTCCCCAGGGGATGGATCTCGATCAGGTTGCGGGGACAGGCAATCACGCAGGCACCACAACTGACACATTTCTTTTCATCCACTTCGGGCAGGCCCGTTTCGGAATTCATGTGGATGGCGTCAAAGTCACAGGCCGTCACGCAATCACCCAGGCCCAGGCAACCGTAGGCACAACCGTTTTCTCCCGCGAAAAGGGAATGGGCGATCGAACAGCGTTCAGGCCCGTCGTATTCCAAATTGGCCGGAGCTTTGCTGCGGCTGCCGCCGCAGCGGACCACGGCCACGGTGGGCCCCGCTTCTTCCACGGCCGTTCCGAGGTATTCCCCGATACGAGCCATGGTTTCATTTCCTCCGGGAGGGCACATCAAGCCCCCAAGGTCACCTTTGTCGGCTGCCCTGACCAGGGCTTCCGCCAGGCCGCGACAACCGGGATAACCACAGCCGCCACAATTGGCGCCGGGCAGCATCTCGGCCACCTCATCGATGCGCGGGTCTTCATCCACTTTGAACTTATTGGCCACCACAAACAGGATGACGGCGGCACCGGCGGCTACAAGTCCCAGTACCACAACGGAATACACAATTACCGGATTCACCATTCACCTCGTATTATGATTTCAACCTGGATACAGCCGTAAACCGGATATGCCGGGCCAGTCGCGCCCGAAGCATGTATACCACCAGAAAATAGGGCACCATTGAAGCCAGGGCCGCCAGGCCGGCAGTGACCGGGTCCGCCGTCAAGGCATGCACCGTCAGCAACACCAGCAACAACAGCACAAAGGGCCCCAAAAAAGCCACGACCACTGCCAGCCACCCGGTCCGTTCCCGCATGATCACGGTCACGGCGTCACCGGCATGCAGTGATTCACCAGTCTCCGCGTCGATGATCTTTTCCTTTGTATCCGCCCCCGGACACATGGAACGGGCATGACATGCCGCACACGCAGAGTGGCTGGTGATGCGTACCCGCACACGGCCGTTGTCGGCATCTACCACCACGCCGTCATGGGATACGGTGGTTCGGCTGTCGGACAAACGCGTTCTCCTGCAGGTCAGGTTGATGAAAACCAAAGGCGTAAGGATACCGCATCGCCGCTGAAAAATCAAGGCTGGATTCAGCAAAGGGTGAAGCCTGCCGGAGGAGGGACTCGAACCCTCACGAGGGCTGTTCCTCGTCAGATTTTGAGTCTGGTGCGTCTGCCAATTCCGCCACTCCGGCAGCACTGCGCATTATACGCCGGGAATCAGTCCCATGTCAACCACGCCCGACCCGCGCCCGACCCAAAGTCTTGGCAACGCTGAGCAGCTACATGATCAACAACAAGCCGCATGCATGCAGATCAAACCCGCCGAAAAACTCTTTCGCCTGAATCGATAGTGTGATGACTCTACAGATGAACACCGGCTCCCGGGCCCAACGGTAAACCAAGCAGCAACCAGGCGATCAACAATACAACCCAGCCGATAAAAAAAACCATCGAGAAGGGAAGCATGGTGGCAACAACAGTTCCTATGCCGGCTTTTCTGTCGTATTTCTGGAAATAAACGATAATCAGGGCAAAGAAACTCATCATGGGGGAGATCATGTTCGTCACACTGTCACCAATGCGATACCCGACCTGTGTCAATTCCGGGGTATATCCGAGGAACATGAACATCGGCACAAATATCGGCGCCAGAAGCGCCCACTTTGCCGATGCGCTACCCATAACCAGATTAACGGCACCAGAAAAGGTCACAAACATGATAACCAGTGGAATTAACCCCAGCTTCATGTTCTCAATCGCATGCGCTCCCTCAATAGCCACAATAACGCCAAGATTACTCCAATTGAAATACTCAACAAACTGGGCGGCAAAGAATACCAATACGATATAAGCGGCAATCGATTTCATTGATTCCGTCATGCCTTTCATTACATCCGCATCTTTTTTGTATTTGCCGGTTGCCACCCCATAAACGAGTCCCATTAGCCCGGTAACCAGGAACAATATCGCAACCACCCCTTCCAATACGGGTGATTTCAATAAAGAACCGTCTCTGCCCCTCAAAACACCGTTTTCGGGAATCAATCCGATTAGAATAAGGATGCAAAAAAAAGCCAGAACACAAAGAGAATTCTTTATGCCCTTTCTTTCGGCCGGAGTAAGTCGAGAGATCTTTTCCCGCTTAATATTGCATTTATTGTCATACTTCCCCAGCCGCGGGATAACTATCTTTTCGGTCACGAATGTGCCCAGAAAAGCAATAATGAAAGTTGAAACCGCCATGAAAAAATAGTTGGCCGTAGGGTTTACATGATACGCAGCATCCACCAGGTGGGCGGCTTCTTCAGACAGACCGGCGAGCAGCGGATCGATTGTTCCCAGAACCAGATTCGCCGAGTAGCCGCCGGAAACCCCGGCAAAGCCCGCCGCCAATCCGGCTATGGGATTGCGCCCGACAGCCAAAAAGATTGTCCCGGCCAAAGGTACCAGCAGCACATATCCCACACTTGATGCCAGGTTCGACAGAATCCCTGAAAAAACAATGATGAACGTCAAAAGTCGTTCGGGTGAATAGATGACCAGGCTTTTTATGACCACTGCAATCAAACCGGAGTTTTCTGCAAGCCCTATCCCCAGCATGGCTACTATTACAATTCCCAATGGCGCAAAACCGGTAAAATTGTCGACCATCTCAGTTAATATCCTGTGTACCCCGTCCCTGGAGAGCAAGTTGATCACATGAAACTCTTCTCCTGTTCCCGGGTGCACTGAAGACAAACCCATGGCTGAAAATATCGCGGAAAGAATCAATGCCAGCAAAGCAAAAAACCCGAACAGGCTGGCAGGGTGCGGCAGCAAATTGCCTGCACGCTCAACACCGCTCAAGAAAACTTTTACAGGACTTTTTTTCATTCAACTATGCTTTTTTGCACACCTGCCGGCAGATCTTTTCCAGTGACTCGAAAACACCTCTGTTTCATCGCATGATTCTAGGAGGCTGGACCTGAATTGTCAAAAAAATGTTTGAATTGAGTGTCAAAACCAACGCCCATAACTGAGACTGAGACGGTTGCACCCGCGATTAAATCAGGTTACTGTGGGCAATGCGGATCAAACTTCGGTCTGGATCTTGAGCTCCTTGCGATAGTGATCCAGAATGGTTGATTTAGAGATAAGCCCAAGAAAGCGGTCCCCTTCCACCACCGGCAGGCTCCACGCACCGGTGCGGTCAAATACGGAAAGCACCTGGGGCAAGGACTCACCGGCCCCTACAATCGGAGCGTCGGAACGCATTACCTCTTCCACCAGCACGGTACGGGCCATTGCGTCGTCAAACAGGAACTCTTTAACATCGACAAAGTTGACCATACCCAGGAATCGGCCGGTCGAACGATCTTCGACCGGGAAATGGTTGCGCCGGGAACGGTGGATCCGCGGGATCAGTGTCGCCAGGGGCATGTCAGGATACACCGGTACCAGGTCACGCTCCAGCAACTCGGTCAATGGGATATCCGCCAGGATGCGCGCGTCCGTACGCGGACGCAGCAACAACCCCTTTTCCGCCAATTCGTATTGGTAAATGGAGTGACGCTCAGCCAGCCGTACCAGGGTGTAGGTCAGGAAAGAAATCACCAGCAAGGGAAGAATAACGTCATAGCCACCCGTTATTTCAACAACGAGGAAGATGCCTGTCAGCGGTGCGCCCAAGGTCCCGCTGATGGTTCCCGCCATGCCGGCCAGAATAAACAGGGGCGCCGCGGCAAAAACGGCGGCGGGAAACAACATGCACAATAGACCGTGAAACAGGTAACCCGATAAGGCGCCGATCACGAGTGAAGGAGCGAACACACCACCGGAACCGCCTGAACCCAAGGTCATGGCCGTGGCAAGAATCTTCATCAAGACCAGGATCAACATCATGCCCAGGGCCTGCCCCGCTCCACCATCCAGCAGAGAACGAACCAGGTGGTACCCCTCGCCCCGCACCGCAGGAAAGGCCACCACTACACACCCCACCAGCAATCCGCCCAATACCGCTCGGGCCGGCGGGTGAGGCAGCAATTTCGCCAGCCCGGCCCCGCCCGTTCTCAAGGCGCGCATAAACAGAATCACAAACAGGGCGACCACCAGTGACATGGCGGCTACGGCAAGTATGTCCGCCGGCGCGGCCTGCAAAGGGCGGTGACGAAAAGGAATCTGATTGCCATGGAA
>DSBM01000160.1 GCA_011049425.1 Candidatus Aminicenantes bacterium | reverse complement strand
GGTGTCGATGCGATCGGGTCTTATTGGGGAGATGGGGCCGAAGATACGGGAGAGGTTGTTCGCCGGGGCGTTTCCGGTCTACGCGTACATGTACACGCTGCGTCCGTTCATGCGCATGAACGGGGGCAAGAAAAGTGAGATTGAGGACTTTGTGGAGGTGTTAAGCGGGAAAAACTTAAGCGTGCGGGAGATCGAGCAGTTGGCCAACGGGTACTTCCGGGGTCCGGAATCGTTTCGAGACGAGATCCGGCGTGGCCACATCGCCTTGCCCTTGAAACGGATGAGGGAAGTTCCGGAGGCGGCGGAGGGGTGCAATGAGTTCGAGCGGACGTTGCTCAAAGATTTGGAGATCACGCAAAAATATATGCAACGGGTGATGGGGAAGAGCCATGACCGGCGGCTGGAAAGCCGGGCGTTTCATGTTCAGGCGAATTTATTGACGGGTGGAATCTTGAGCCGGGAGAGCGCCTTTGTCGAGGCGCTGAAGAAACTTCATGATCGAACCGGACAAGCGTAAGGCGATTTATCTGCTGCATCAGGAAGGAAAGGGCCTTCGCGAGATCGCCCGCCTGATGGACACCAGCCACAATACGGTGGCGGCGATTATTGAGCAGAAGGGCGAGATGCCGCATACGACGCGCCGCGACAAGATCAGGATCGATGCGGATCTTTTGCGTCGTCTCTACGGGGACTGCGAGGGGTGGATTCAGCGGGTGCACGAGAAGCTGGTGGAAGAAGAGGGAATCAGAGTGACCTATCCCACCTTGACGCGGATGCTGCGGGATCTGGGGATCAACACGGACGTCAAAGCCCGGTGCGAGCGGGTGCCGGATGAACCGGGCGCCGAGTTCCAACACGATACCAGCCCCTACCAACTCAAGTTGGGGGACAAGCCAACGCGCGTGGTGGGCAGCCTTCTCTACCTTCGCTATTCGAAACGGCGCTACCTGAAATTTTACTGCGCCTTCAACCGTTTCAAGATGAAATGTTTTTTTCACGAGGCGCTGATGTTCTGGGGTTATTCTGCGGCGCAATGCATTATTGACAACACGAATCTGGCGCGGCTACGGGGAACGGGACGAGAGGCGGTTATGGTTCCGGAAATGGAAGCCTTCGCCAAACAGTATGGATTTCAATTTGTCTGCCATGAAAAAGGCCACGCCAACCGCAAGGCGGGGGAGGAACGGAGTTTCTGGACGGTCGAGACCAATTTCTTTCCTGGCCGCGTTTTTCAGAATCTGGAGGATTTGAACCGGCAAGCATTGGAGTGGTCCACGGTGCGCATGGAACAACGACCACAGGGAGAAACAAAGATCATTCCGGCCCAGATCTTTGAGTATGAGCGCCCCTATCTGATCAAGCTCACGCCCCATATCCCGCCGCCTTACATGGCCCACCACCGCGGCACAGACGAATATGGCTTCGCCTCCTTTGATGGCAACCACTATTGGGTGCCTGGAACAAAACGGGGCGAGGTCAAAATATTGGAATACAGCCACCGGTTGACGATCTACGCGAAAGAAGAAAGCCCCCTCGATTACCGGTTGCCGGCCAGTGGCGTGAAACACCAACGGTTTAGCCCTGAGGGACAGCCGCCGCCCCCTCACGCTCCGCGCCATCGCCAGCAGCCCACACAGCAGGAAGAACTCCGTTTGCGTGCCATGGGCCAGGGGGTCGGCGCCTATCTGGATTTCGTCCTCAAACCCAAAGGCCTTGAGCGCCATGGGATGATCAGAAAGCTTTTCGCCATCAGCCAGAAGATGACGCCGGCGTTGTTCATCCGGAGCATCGAGCGCGCCCACAAATACAAAATCACAAGCCTTGAGACGATCGAGCGCATTGCCGTGCTTTGCATGAGTCAGGGTGAGGACAAACTGCTTTCCGTTGAGGTGGATGAGAGGTTTCGAGACCGGGAGGCCTATCAAGAAGGGTATCTCACCGATCCGCCCAATTTATCGATCTACGACGATCTATTGAAGGGCGAAGACCATGGATGAGGAACTGGCCAGGAAGTTGAAATACCTGCGTCTGGGAGGGCTTCTGGCGCATTGGGATGACTCTCTCAAGATGGCCGCTTCCAAGCGGTGGTCCCACGCTCAGCTGCTCACCCACATCTTCACCGAAGAGTTCCGGATCAAGCAGGACAACGCCCGCATGATGAGGCTTAAGCGAGCCAACCTTCCGGAACCGTTCGTCATTGAAACCTATCCTTTCGACCGGCAACCCAAACTCAACAAAAAAATGATCATGGCCCTCTATGACACTCTGACGTTCATGAAAAACCACCAGGGCATCATCTGGCTCGGTCCCACGGGGGTGGGCAAGTCCGGCCTTGCCACCAGCTTTCTTGTCCACGCCATTAACCATGGCTACACAGGCAAGTACATCCTGTTCGCTGATCTCGTCACGGAGCTATACCAGTCTGTCGCAGACCACACGGAAAAGCAGGTGCTCCAGCGCTACTCCTCCTATGACTGCCTCTACATCGATGAGATCGGGTATGTGGAAGTGGAGCCGGTCCAGGTCGGGCTGTTCTTTACCCTGATGCAGAGGCGGCACAAGAAAAAGTCAAATTTGATCACCTCGAATCTGGGATTTTCAGAGTGGAATGCCTTCCTTAAAAATAGCCAATTAACCGCGGCTCTCATCGATCGCCTGACCGAAAACAGCCACGTGGTCAACATGAAAAGCTGTGTTGGCATCAGACCCCGACTGAGCTCAGAGGCCTAATCGTTCCTTCCCCTTTCGTCGCGCATCAAAAACATCATCATCGTGTGGACATGCCGCTCCGGTGGACAGCTTCGCCAAAAAACGGCGAACCTGCCCACCTTCGCTTGGATAACGCTCCGGCGCCTGCGGCGCCTCCGCGTTACCCACATGCCCACACGACGACGGCTGATTTGCTTCGCTAAATGACACAACCAAAACCACCGCCCCATGCCTTCGCCAAGTGTGTCACTTTTACTGATTCCAACTGGTCAATTTATCTGAGCGGCGTCGGACAAACCCGGACGAATGCTATTTCGGGCCGTTGGACCGGGTAGATTGGTGGTATCTGAGTCATAT
>DSBM01000159.1 GCA_011049425.1 Candidatus Aminicenantes bacterium | reverse complement strand
CTTCGGCCGTCCTGCCTCAGCCCATGGGGCCCCGGAACCTGCCGTTTGCGTTCGCTTATGCTTTATGCCCTGCGGGTATGTATGCCCTCTGGGTACTCTTCCTCACAACTGCTTACTGATTCCAAATATATGTTCACCCACACGAAACGTAATAGAACCCTTTTTTTTAACTGATTGGGTCAATGTCCGGGAAGATCCCACGGCGGCGGGGGCAGAGGCGCGCGCAAACTGCGGGCTTTAAGGAATTTTATTCCCGAATTCCATGCGGACAGCAATGCGATTACCAGGCCGGGAAAACCATCCCGGAATCCTCCCAGCCATACGTAGCAGCGCAGAAAGGTAAGCGGAGGGCGCAGAAACGCGTTGAGCAACAGGAAACGCTTCCCCTGTGCCGCCAAGTCTTCCGCCTGTATGGTGGAGTATCGATTCAGCCGTGATATGTGGTCGGCCATATCGCGGTACGTGAAATGCAGAATATGGCCGGGCAATGAATCCACGGATCCGTCCACATCCAGACGTTCGTGAACCCGGCCGATCCAGATGGCGCGATCGCGGCGAAACAGGCGAATTTTCCGGTCGGGGTACCAGCCGCCGTGATGGATCCAACGTCCCAGGTAGGCGGTTTTGCGGCGGATGCGGAATGCAGCGATATGGTCCCGGGGCGGGTGTTGTTTGAGTGTAAGCAATGCCCGGGCCAGCTCAGGAGATATGCGTTCATCCGCGTCCAGATTCAATACCCACTCATGCCGGCAGAGTCTGCGCGCGACATTTTTCTGCGAACCGTAGTCCCGGAAAGGGTGTTGGATGACACGTGCCCCCAATGCCCGGGCCACCGAGCCTGTATCGTCCGTGGAACCTGAATCCACGACCAGGCATTCATCGGCCACGGATCGGCAACTTTTCAGCGCATCCGCGATGCGATCCTCTTCGTTCAATGCGATGATGGCCACGGATATTTTCATTTTTCCACATTACCGGATGGTGCCGGGGTTGTCAATTTCGGGATTGTCCTTCTGCAGGTTGTGGATTATACTGGTACGGGGCATAAAGTGACAAGAGGTTATTAGTGTGACGCCGATATTAAGAAGCAAGCAAAAAAGGGATACCGTGTTGTTCTGGGGGATGTTTGCGTTGACCCTGGCGTTTCTTTTGTACTTGTTTCTGCCGGGATCGCGTTCGCAAGAGAATCATTCCGTGCCGGCGCATCCAGCCGGAGATGTTCCGGGTGCCATTGAGAGCGGTGATGAGGGAAACTACGGTGATCGGCTCGCAACGCTCCTGGAAAAGGGTTTTCAGGAATCTTTGCGCGATTCGACGAGTCTGGAAACCGATCCGGCCGCGGCCCTGACCCGCCATCTAAACCAGGTCGAGCAACTGGGGCGGACTCAATCCGGTCGGGAAGCGTTGCGGAGTTGGCTGCAGCGCTCTCGTGACATTGGAATGTTTGAACTGGGGGACCCCCGTGTTCTTGCTGTGCCGGAATTTGTTTCTAAAGAAAATGTTTTTCGTCTATACTTGGCGCTATTCATGCTGAAACTGGAGCACTCCGATGGCTTAAACCAGTTGCGTGAAACTTCAATCGAACGTTTGCTCACCATTCTTTCCGCGCCGATTTTCAGCACCGTGGATTGGGAAATCCATTCAGACGCGGAGGCATTTCCTGCTTTGACGGTTTTTCGCATCTGGCTGGAACGGACAGACATCTACCCGTATGCCCATCCCGGCTTGGAATTGGTTCGCCACCTGGATCGTTTCCGGGATTTAAGCCCCGGCCGTTGGATCACGCGTTTGCGTCAATGGGCGGATTTTTCTTGCCAGGTGCGCACGTTTGTTGTGGAATGGGTTGAAGATGATGGGATCTGGGGAAAGGATCGCGGGGTGTATGCCGATTTGCGCCAGCCGGTATACCGTTTCCTGGGGCAGGAATACAGCATTATCCCTGAAACTACCTCCGGCTCATTGCCGAAATGGTTGAATGAGCTGGTCGCCAGTGATGCGGGTGACATTGAACTGATATCTTTTCGCATGGCCACTACCGAAACTCAGCGCTCCATACTCTCTCCCCGCTGCATTTGGTACAATCCGCTTGGCAATCGATTTGTCGTGGTTTTCTCTACCTGGGAAGCCGAGGCGAACCATCCGCATTCCCCCCTGCAGCAGTGGATTCGTGATCGCTGTGACGTGTATCACCGGGCGTTTCATCGCCTGTCTATCGCGGACAATGAGATCAACCAATCCGCTGACCAGAGAAGGAACTTGCTGCGTTTCGGCCGATTCCTGAAGCGTTTGGGTCAGCCTTAATCTTGAAAGCCACGGATCAGTTCCAACGCCTGGAACCATCTGAGGTACTCCAAACGTTGCAAATAATTGGCTATCATCCGCCGCGCCAGGGCGGGGTCGATACGGTGGATGTACACAAATTCCTTTTCTTTTTTGCGCAGATTCTTGAGTGCGTAGTCTTCGTAATTTTTCCACTCCCGGCGCACAGGCCGGATTCGCGAGCGGTAATCCTGGTCCACCAGTCTGGACAAGTGGGCGTAAACGCGATAGGGATGACTGAAATCAAGTGCGTCCGGCTTGTTACCGGGGTTGAAGTGAGTGGCCAGTGCCGTCCCGACCGGCCGGAAAGCGTGGGTGTCGGGAACGGCGATGTTTGGATACCAGGGAGCGAACGCATTGGAGTCCGGGCGACGCAAAGCCAGCCAGATGCGGTTGCGAAGTACATCGGGTGCGGAGTCCGTAAAAGAGAGAATGCGTCCCAATTCAACAACAATCGAATATTGGGTGGATTCTGTACAGATGGTCCGGTTCTTGGTGCGATTCGGGGATCCGCGGCGGTACCCGTCTGTAAGGTCCCAAGGCGTATCTTCGTAGTGATCGCGAAGCAGGGAAAACAGCTCCTGTAAGCGAATTTTTTTCCGGGGAGTGAAAGCAAAAGGGTATTCCGTCTCTTCGCTTTTCGTGTCGCCTCCCAACAGTTGAATGGCACGGCGTTGGCGCAGGTAGTTACCCCGGTTGCGGTCGATAGGAATTCGGGAGTATGTCGTGGCGAAGTCAAACCCGCTTTCGGCCTCACGGGGCGAATACCATCCCTGCTTTGCCGCGTATGCGGCCAGATCTTTGGATCCGAGGAACTGATCCCTGTCACTGAGGTCGATCTTCCTAATGGTATATGCGTTGGGAACAACCGCCACTTGATCATCGGGCACTCTCCGTGCGATCCAGCGTCGTCCGCGAATCAGGTGCAAGACCCAGGCCTCCTGCTGATCCGCAATACACAATGTGCGTCCCGAATCGGAATACCCGAATCGTTCCACCAGACTTCCGGCCAGGAGAACGGCCTGCCTGGCGCTGCCGGCCTGTTCGGCCAGGATGCGGCGCAGCATGAAACCGATGCCGCCGTCTTGCAAACCGGCACTGCTTTCTTTTGACGGAGAGGAGTTGGAGACTATGGCAACACCATAGGAATTGATGTATGTGTCGGCGTAAGCGATTTCCGGTATCTCGATCCAGTAGAATCCGGCTGTGCGGGACGGCGCCGCCAAGGTTCCGCCGTTGCGTAAACGGTATGGCGGAGGAATTGAGTTTTGGCGCGGAGGCACATGATACAAGTTGACAAACAGGGAGTCACCCCGGTCGTCCTCATTGTGTGCCAGGATGACACATCCGGAATCGGTGGCGTTCTTGCCGGCCAGGACGGTAAAACAAGCATCACTGCTGCTGAGCCCGGTTGCAAGGCCAAGTATGAACAATGCGGTCAAGAGTTTTTTCATGGCTTTTAGATAGCACAGCTGGTTGGAAAATTCAAAGGCTTTTGTCCATTGCTCATTTGCTTTTCTACCTGGGGGGTGATATATTCGTCTCTCTCGAATCCAGTTGGATTGCCGTGGTTTCCTTCCCGTTTGGGGATGACAGGGTCCATGAAAGTACAACTTTTTGTTCCTCCTCAGGGCTACATTGCGCAGCGTTGGTCAGAGGGCAGTTCCATGCCTCCTCTGGGGGTTCTCTATCTGGCGGCTGTTCTGGAAATCCAAGGCCATGACGTGGATGTGGTTCCTGCAGACGTATTGGGTTTTTCCTGGGAGGATGTTTGTAACAGAATTGGTGAGTTCAAACCCGATGTGGTGGGGGTAACCACCACCACCGAGAACCGTTTCGATAGTTTTCACCTGGTTCACCTGGCCAAGAGCGTGGACCCAGGGATTTTTACTGTTCTGGGTGGACCGCATATCTCGATGGCGGGTGAACAAACCCTGCTGGATATCTCCAGCGCGGATGCCCTGGTAATCGGAGAAGGCGAAGCCACCTTGCCTGAAATGCTCCGTGCGTTGGAAGCGAAAGCTTCGCTGCTTACGGTTCCCGGCTTATATGTCCGCGAAAACGACGGCGTCCGATTTACCGGGCGCAGAGCCATGATCAGCGACCTGGACGTACTGCCGTTCCCGGCCAGGCAGCTCATCCCCATGGAGCGCTACCGTTTCTTTGTAACGACCCGGGATGGACGCGAACGCCGCGCGCAGAACATTATGACTTCGCGGGGCTGCCCGTTTAACTGTTATTTCTGTGCGACTCCGATCAATTGGGGTCGGAGCGTTCGCGGGCATTCTCCAGAGAGGGTGATCCAGGAGATCGAATGGCTGATTGAGCATTATGGAGCCGAGTTCATCTGGTTTTATGACGATACGCTGAACTACAACCCCGAACGCCTCCACCGTATCATGGACATGATCATTGAGCGCAGGTTGGATATCCGCTTCGCCAATGAATTCCGCATTGATGTGGTGGATCGTCCGCTTTTAGAGAAAATGCGTCGCGCGGGACTGGAAAGGGGTTATTTCGGGGTGGAAGCCGGGGCTTCGCGGGTAAGACAGGATGTGGTAAACAAGCATTTCGATATTGAACGGGCTTTTGATTTTGTGCGCTGGGCAAAGGAGCTGGATTTTGTTCCCGGACCTTTTTTCATCTTTTCTCATTATACGGAAACCTGGTCTGAGGCCCAAGAGACTCTGCGCATAATGGACCGCATGCGGGACATGCATTCGCAAGTGGATATCTCAACAGCCATACTTCACATTTACCCGGGCACACCCCTTGAGGGTATCGCGCGTGAAAGAGGCATTATGCCCCGGGATTTCCGCTGGTCGAATCGCCGGGATATGCGCAGAGTCGTCACCCTGCCCGCAGCCCAAGGTGAGGTCCCTCTGTTTAAAGATCGATTGACCTGGTGGCAGATCGCCCGCTTGGTCATGGGTTATACCGCTGCCAGCAGAAAGGGGTTCTCGCGGCGCAAATGGGTGCGAGCGGTTCAATCCATTTCCAGTTTTCGCAATCTTTACGCCTATGGTGTGTTTTTCCTGGCGTACGTGGTGTCGCGTCTGCGGCAGACCTGGAAAAGGAAAGGTTCAACCAGGTAATCGTAAAGAAAAAATGCAACTCCAGTGAGGTCTACATGAAACGCATTGGTTGCTCCATGCTGATGGTATTGTGCATGAGTTCAAGTCTTGTCGCCGCCAGTACTGCGCAACGAGTCAGCCGGATTCTGGCGCTGAAGCAGTTCTATTTTGAGTTGTCGCTGGGCGTGGGATTGGATCGTCCCCAATTCCTGCCGATAAAAAGTACGGGCACGGATGATTTGATGCGTCAGTACGCGGAGGGTGCCGGCGCTTCGCTTGAGGAAGATGGCCGTTTGCGGGAAAACATCGTGGGCCTTCCCCTGCGTGCAGCGGTTACCTACCGCCTGGATAATTACTGGAGCGTTAAAGCCGGGCTGGGTTTTTCTGTTGGCGGCGCAACCGGAGACAAAACTTTTATCCTGCGTTATCCAACCGGGTCAGGAGAGCAATTTGCACTCAACGTGCGCAACCGAATCCAGTTCATATCTCCTTCTCTGGAAGTAGAACACATGATGGGGAGATTTTCCATTTTCGCCGGAGGGGGTGTGCAATGGGGACGCCTGTCCCATACCTTCAGCGTCGAAAACACTGCCGCGGTGTACAGTGGCAATTTGACTGAGGAGATCACAGCCACGGGAACCGGTGCCCTAGCCTATCTCGGAGGGGCTTATCGCTATCCTCTGGGTGGGCATGCATGCTTGCTTTTCCGCCTGGAAGTGCGGTTTTCCGGGATCAGCAATTGGAACGGAAGCAAAAATACGCTTGAATCCGACAACATGGGGAACCAGTTGCAAGGATCCCTTGAGGGAAAGCTGATGCGCTATGAATGGAATCCGTACGGTCGCGGCTGGGTCGAATACTGGGATCTGGGTGAGGTGGTCGCTGATGAACGGCTCTATCGCAACGCATCCGCTTTGTCGTCACGCTTGAGCGGCATCCGTTTTACTATAGGGATTTCCTTTTGATTTGTCACTTCTTTTGCACTTGTGGCTGATAACGGGAAACTGATTCGGGTGATCGCAGATCCCGCCCCGGTATTGCCGTAGCGATCCCGGGCAAACACCTGGACCCAGCGCTCTCTTTGCAATCCGGTTTGAAACGGTGGGCGCAACAGGGTGGTTTGAGGCCGCGTCACGACAACCTGGTTGTCCAGGTTTTGCGCTGAATTGCCATACAGAACGATGTAATCTGCCATATCGAATTCCGGGCGCGGCTGCCAAGTCACGGTGATCCGCCAGGGCGTGGCTGCGGTCACGGAGAGATCGTCGGGCGTGCCCGGCGGGATATCCAGCAGGGTCTGGTGCCAGTGTTCCGCCATCAGTTGGTAACCCTTTTCGGAAGGGTGAACGTAGTCGGACATGAGTGACAGGTAGCCGCCATTATTCAGGGGATAATTCTCAAACATCGTCCAGAAATCGATCGCGGGCAGGGACATATCCGCGGCGAGAAGCAGAATGCCTTCGCGGATGGCTTTGGCCCGCGTTCGGTAAATACCGGTTCCGGACCAATGAGAGGGGTCACGGGGGATAATCGTTGAGAGTACAGGCTGCATGTCCAGCTCCAGGGCGCGCCGCATAATGGTGCTGATATTGAACAGGGTGGTGGAAACGGGGATTGTTCCCGGGTGGATTGTGTCGTTGATGCCCTGGTGAAACAGCAGATATGCAGCATTGCTGTTACTCAGCACCCAATCGTAGCGATCCATGGCTCTTAATGTTGTTTCCCCCGGATTCCCGGCATTGATCAACACGATATCCATATATTCGGGGTGCAGCAAATCCGTAAGCCGGGGTACGTATCCCAGATCAGGCGCGGGAGTTTTGTTTACGTATCCGTATGTGATACTGTCTCCAAAAGCCAGGATGCGATTCGGATCCGGTCCTGTCGTGTCGGGAACGAGGGTTTTCGGTTCAGGGGATTTCGTCACGGGATCGCAGATGATTTCCGGAGGCAGGGTGGGGCCGGTAAAGAAGTGGTAACGGCGGTAACGGCCGTTTTGAAAGCGAAAAAACTGCAAGGCTTCATGACCTTGAATCCGGGTCAGTTCGGGGAAAACCACAGGGGTTTCAAAAACTTTTTTCCAGATAAGGCGCCCGGTTTCCAATTCCCAGGCAACAATTTCAAAATTTTCCGTTACCGCGAAAACCACCTTGCCGTGATCTGTGGCGAGAACCGGGCTAAATATGTTAGCCGGATACAAAATGTGATCCATGGGCCCCTGTCGGCTGGATATCAATTTGAGCCGGCGCAAACCGGTATGCGGCTCCGTGCGGACAAAAAAAGCAGTGAAACCCAGGTCGGCGGCGTGCCCGCAAGAAAGCGCCAGAGAGTCTTGATCGAGATCTTCGGCCGCAAAAACGCAGCGACCGGAATCATCCGCAATTTCCACGCGTTGCAGGCCCATCTTCCACATGAAGCGGCCTTGGGGAAGATCAATCTGTCCGTGTCGCCAGGCGGAATCTTTCAGTTCTGCGTGATCCTTGGCATGGGCTGCGAGAGCAGAGCAACATACAACAACAAGGATAGTGGAAATGATATTGCGGGAAAGAAAAGTCACGTCATTACCTCCTCGAGCAGATCGGCATTATCCTAGCATCGAGGTGATGAGAAGTCAATTCGGACTCAGGTTGACTTGGGGGCCTGGCTCGTGGTAAGCATGAGGTGACATGTCAAGGTTCTCCAGACATTTTGCTGTTATATCAATGGTATGGGTAATGGCGCTGGCGGCGCATGCAGCCATAACCAACGTATCTTCAACTTACAGTGAATGCGAGTACCCATACGTTCAACCTTTTAATGAAAAAGTAATGGTTGTCTGGAGTGAAAAGGAAGGCGGCATTTTCAACATATTTTCCCGAATCTATTCCGGCGGAAAATGGGGCGGGAAAGTGCGGGCGTTCGGATCTTCCATGCATTCCCAGTTTCCGAACCTGGCGATCGGTCCGGGTGGTGTAATCCATATGACCTGGATGGAGGGCATTTCCAGGAGCAATCGGGAAATTTATCATGCCACCTGGTTAAACGGATCCTGGAGCGGTGGAACCCGGATCCACGCCAGCACATGGAATTCCTGCTGGCCGCGTATCGGCGTGGAAAACAATGGAACATCCAGTGTAATCTGGTGTTCCGAACTGTATCCATTCAACAACTCCCATTACAACATCGTGGGCAAACGCAATCCAAAAGGGTGGAGCGGAGGGGTCGCCACTGTGTCCTTCACCCCGGAGACCATTTCCATTCATCCCTCGCTGGCGGTACAGGCAAATACCAGCCATGCCTGCTGGATGGATGGTGAGGAGGGGAGTTGGATAATCGCCTATGCCCGTTCCAGTGGAAGCGGTTGGGAATCACCGGTGGTGGTGAGCGGTCGTGACAGCGGGTGGTGGCCGGGAATCGCAGTAGATTCCAACGGACTGGCTCACATCATGTACTCGACATTGCGACGCGCCCCCTATTATACCCGGCGACTAGAGGATGGAAGCTGGACACAACCGGTTCCGGTTCCCGGAGCGGCGGGTCACCAAAGGGATTTTGTTTTCCTGGAGATGGACGCGCAGGATGTGCTGCATGCCAGTTGGCGACAGACGATAAACGGTAACCACAACATCGTTTATGCCAGTGCGACGGCCCAGGGAGATTGGAGCAAGCCCGGCTATGTTTCCGACGGCGTGGAATGCCGCACGCCCGTTTCACGCCCGGACAATCTGGGGTTTGTGCATATCGTATGGTGGGATGAAGCCGTAAACCATGGTGACGTGTTTTACACCCGGGTGGAGAGCGGTGGCGGTGGCACCAGTTATTTGGCCCCGGTAGCCGCGTTCACTCCGGACCCGGCCGCGGGGCCTCCGCCCCTGACCGTTCGTTTTGATGCGTCCGCCAGCAGTGATGAAGACGGGAGCATCACCGCTTACAATTGGGATTTCGGCGATGGAACTACGGGAGTGGGCATTAGATCCACCCATAAATACCTTCAACGCGGAGAGTACCGGGTGGTTTTGCAGGTAACGGATAACGATGGTCTGACCGGTAGCGCGGCAACAGTTGTTGCGGTTTCCGATCCACCGGTGGCACGTTTCGTCATGACCCCGGAAGTGGGAGTGGCGCCGCTGGAAGTCCATTTTGACGCCTCGGCATCGTACGACCCGGACGGCAAAATCTTGTCCTATTCCTGGGATTTTGGAGACAACTCTTCGGCGCGCGGTCTGACTCAGGACCACGTCTATGAAGAGGCGGGTAATTACACGGTTACCCTGGAGGTGGTGGACAATTACGGCATCAACGCCCTTGCTGTCCGCACTTTGCAGGTTTTACGGGTTTATCCGCCCGTGAATGTATCTTATGCTTTTCGCGAGAACAGGAATCTCTTTTCGCTTGAGTACCTGTACGAGGTTTCCTGGCAGGAAAACCCCTTGAACCGCCATTACGGGATTAATGTGACACGTTTTCACATTTACCGGCGTACGCGGGGCGGAGAATTTTCGCTGATCAAATCCGTAGCGGCGAACACCTTTTCCTGGCTTGACCGTCATCTGGGGGAAGAAGCGCGCGGCGATTTTGAATACCAGGTGGCGGCTGTGGACGACCAGGGGAATGAAAGTGCCCCCCAGATGCATGAATCTTTTTCCCATCCGGATCGCAAAGACGCGATCAATGAGTTTTTCCGGAATGGAAAACATTGAGATTTTGGGTCGTTTCGTTGTATATTACCTTTGTGGGACGTAGAGGCAAATCCGTGTTCCCGTATTGAATCAAGAGTGAGGAGGCTTGCAAATGAAAAAAGCGTTGATAATGAGTGTGATTGTTTTCTTGTCTATCGGGTTATCGGCCCAGATTCCAAGGCTGGATCCCGATAAGGTCCCCGCGGGCGCCATCGCGTTGATCAGTCCCGGGAATGACGGTTATATCAGTTCCATTCCCGTGGAGATCGTTTTTCGCTGGCAGAAAACCGCCGGAGTGCTGAACTACACTTTTGTATTGCAGGTTGAGGACGGCGGGGCATGGAAAACCACCCTGACGCGGCCCAATCTTACGGGAGACCATATCACCGTCACCTACAATCGACCTTCCGATTTGCGCTGGCAGGTAGTGGGGATCGGCCCCCGGGGTGTTCGCTACGAATCTCCCTGGTGGGTGCTGCATTATGGTGGATCAGCTTCTGCAGCCCAGGGAAAAACCGTCAGCGGTCAACAGGGAGTCGCCGGTTCACACGTCGAAACCAAACCGACCCCCCAATTTCGTCCGGTTCTTTTGACACCCAAAAACGAAGTAGTCCTGCGTCATTACCCACGCAATATGACTTTTACGTGGATGCACAGCACCAATCCCGCGTTTCGCAGGTACCAGATCCAGGTGGATATCTATCATCCCCGTCCCGAACAATGGCAGTCCGCAATGCGGAATAACACCCTGCTGGTGGATGAGGTGATCCGGGACAACGAGTACCATTTCAAATTCCCCGCAGATCGCCTCGGACGCTGGCGGGTTCGCGGCGTTAAAGATCCACGTACCTTTACGCCCTGGAGTCCCTGGCGCACGTTCAGTTTCCGCGCCCGTCACTGACCCGGCAGAAAACAGATTGCTTTCTTGATGTAGAGAAAATCCGGTTCTACGGGGATGACGTGGCTGTTTGCATGCGATCCAGCCATGCGCCCCCGGTTCCGGTTGTGATGTGCATTTCCATTGTCTGGCCCGATGCGAGGCCGCGGTTTGTCACTGTTCGCCAAGTGTAACGCGTACTGTTCCACAAAACCAGGTTGCGACGGATTGCTTCCCGGGCTTCTCGAATGGTGATATGCATGCGGAATGTACCCCGTGCGCGCAGATCCAGGTTTCCCGGTCGCAGGTGATCGGGGTCAGGGGCCCACTGAATCGTGCAGGAGGTGTGGGGCGGCAGCCATAAAGCCATTTTTTGGCGGGCGTTGGGGTCAGCGCGCACATGCCCGGGCCGGCGGGTTAGGGATTCCATTTCGACCCCTCGCGCAGTTTCCTTCGGCGGTGACAATTCCCATAACTGGACTTCAGCCGAATAGATCGGGAAGCGGGCCATGAGTCTGGCTGCAGCCATCTGTAAAGGGAAAAAGCGCAGGTACTCACGGTATTCTTTGGCGAATCCCGCCTGGGTCAGTAACAGGTATTCCACCTGATGGGTAAAGAGAAAGTCTCGGTGCCAGTTGATTCCCATCTCACCGGAAAGCAGGTGGGTCTGATGGGGGCCGCCCAGCGAGAGAATAGATGCCCAATTGCCGGCGATACGGCTTGGCGGCAACACTTTTGTCAGAACATCAGCGGTTTCAATAATGCGGTACTCCCGTTGCGAAGCCCACTGAATGTAAGTAACGAGGTTGACGGCGAACGCAAGCATTAGAAATGCCGCCGCCGCCCGTTCCCGCCATTTTCTTGGCGCCCACAGCAAAGCGGCCAGAATCAGGAAAACAAAAGCAAAGACGCATGCCATCCAGGGTTGGGTCTGTACACGGTGAGCCGCAAAGCGGGCATAAATGACGGCTCCGCAAACGATCAGCGCGATTCCGGTGGCCATCGCAACGGCGGCCAATTCAGGCAATGCCGCCTTGGCGCGCTTCCGATCCACCCATTGTTGCAGAAACCAGGCGGCGATAACGGCAGCGGGGAAAATGATTGCCAGGTAAAATCGGGTGGGACGGTAACTCCAGATGGAGTGGAAACCGGCGGAAAGGATCAGCCAGATAACGGCGGTTTCAATCAGGGCGGGAAGCTTGCGCTTTCTGATCCACAATGCCGCGGCGGTACCGACACCCAGAATTGCCAACAGCAAAACCGGCGCGTCATTGCGGAATTGCAGGGCAAACGGATTGTCACGGATGTTGGCCAGGAGTTGGGGAGTATTGCGGATGTAGCGGATCAAGCGGTTATGGCCGACGAAATGGGCGAAAAAATCCTGGTTGGGAAGAAAGACCGCTAGGTACCAGGCTGCCATGCCGGCGGCCAGGACTCCCCAGAAAGCGAGCATGGAACGCCATTTGATTCGGCGCCGAATCAACCAGAATCCGCTCAGGAATATAAGCACTCCGGTCATATAGAGAATATGGTTCTGGGAGGCATAACTCAAAATAAAGAACAGGGCGGCAAAAACCATGTCACGGGAACGTCCCGTTTCCGCGCCCAGAACAAAGAAATGGATGGAGAGAAGGAAAAAAAAGATCATGGGCATATAGCGGTTGCCCACGTGCGCGTACATCAGCAGGGGAAAACTGCAGGCAACAAAAAGAACGGCGCCCGTTGCCGTTTTCGCGGGGAGGCGGCGGTAAACCAGCAGCAGGAAGGCCAGCAGAGACGCGATGGAAAAAAAGATGGGAATGGCTTTGTGAGCGGCGAACCCGATGCCGAAGAGGCGAAAAGTCATCCAATTCACGGCCATGGAGATGAGGGGCGAACCCAGGTGGGGTTTCCACTCATCAAATGACCATTGCCCGAACAGGATGCGGTTGCGGGCGCCGTAACTGTGTTGGCCGGGATCACCGACCGGAGCTCCACTGATGGTGAGGTTGCGGGGAGGGTCAGCCATTGGGAACAAAATGCGAAGCAGAATTCCCAGCAACAGGATGGTTAGAAGCAGTCGTGAAATCCGCCCGGGGTTTTCTGACAACATGCGTGGCGCAATCATTGTGATGCCTTGGCTGCGAGTCGACGAATCTGCTCTTCCAGGGGCGGGTCCTCGATTCCCAACCGGGGCAGATGAGATGGGCGCCGGATATGGCGGTTTTCCCTCATGGCGGCGATACTGTCTGCGGAAAGGGGGAGCCGGATTCCCAGAAACCGGGTCAGACGCAACAGTGACAGGGGGATAAAAGAGGGAAAAGGAACGAACAGGCAGCGTGTCTGCATCACCCGGCGCATGGTCTGCAGTATCTCCAGCATCGACACCACTTGGGGGTGGTGGAGGTTCCATTCTCCCGGGGATTCTTCACAAAGAATTCTTTCCGTGGCCAGGCATACGCTGCCCAGAGAGATCAGTGCCACAGGATCTTTTCCTCCGTCCAGTACCGGCAGGATCGGAAGACGGCGCACCAGTCGCAGCATGAGCGAAAACAAGCCCCGGTCTCCCGCTACCAGGCCCGGACGCAGGACCCATTGATTCCGCGATCGGAAAAAGGTTTCGAGGGCGAACTTCACGGCTCCATAGGTTGATCGACTGCCGGGTTTGGCGGAATAACTGGTAAAAAAAAGGTGGCGGGGAACACCGGCGCCGACCGCGCTGTGGTACCAATCCCGGGTGCCCGACAGGTTGCTTTCCGCTGCTTTGGGAGAGAAGTCGTGAGCAAGGTAGAAGACAGCGTCACAATTTCGGAACCAGGTGGGATCAGCTTTCTGCCCGAGTTTCAGGCAATGGTAGTCTGTCAGGCGGGGTCTCAAATCCGGTTTGGCTTCCGCCGCCCTTGATGTGCCCACCACCTGGTGTCCGGAAGCGAAAAGCGCGGAGGCCAAGCCGGTTCCAATCATGCCGTGCAAGCCGAGAATGCATACCCGCATGGGACTAGGCCGATTTGCGGGCCTTAAAGATGAAATTGGAAGCGCTTTCAAAGCGACCGGATCCCGGGTGGTATTTTTCAATGGTATAACCCCGGGATTCCAGGAAACCGCGAATGGTGGCGGGAGTGTAGTAGTGGCGGATGGGAACGAAATACCAGTCCAGGATCAATTCCGCCAGTGATTCTCCTCCCCGGGCTTTTTTGCGAAAGAGTTCGCGGATCTTGACCACGGGCCAGAGAAAAAAAGCCATGATTTTTGCCAGCGGCAGCCACCAGGGCTTGGGAGTTCGAATCAGGGTTTTGCGGATGAGTTCATGGATCCAGGTCAGCCGCGTTTTTTTGTAAAGAGCCAGGAGCAGACTGCCTCCGGGACGCAACATGCGTTCGATTTCGTTTATCGCCCGATCCGGGTCTTCGGTATGGTGGGCGCTGCCCCAGGCCCACACGATATCAAATGTGGCGTCTTCCCAGGGAAGCTCAAGCATGTCGCCTTCAACGAATTCCACGTTGGCTAAACCCAGGTCGGACTGGATCTTACGGCCCGTTCCCAGGCTGCCGGGCGAGATATCCAGGCCGGTTACCTTGCGTGCGCCCATGGAGGCGAATATGTTGGTGAATATTCCCGTGCCGCAGCCGCAGTCCAGGATTTCCTTGCCCTGGATCTCTTCGGCGGAGAAGAACAGTTCCAGGTGACGCTTGCTCTCTTCAAATTCCGGTACGTATTCAGTCCAGACCACATCGT
Organism: Candidatus Aminicenantes bacterium; assembly: GCA_011049425.1. Classification (NCBI taxonomy): domain Bacteria; phylum Candidatus Aminicenantota; species Candidatus Aminicenantota bacterium. Next base: position 1,340 of record DSBM01000159.1, on the reverse strand, counting down.
AAAAATCCCGCACGTGCTCTTTTTTCATGTCCGCCTCCACCGGTGGAAAAGGCAAGTATAAGAAAAAGCCGCCCGCTTGTCAATTTGCCGTTTCCGTCTTCGGCAAGGGCGAATAAATTGTGTTATAATGGCCGCTCATGCCCAGTGAAATCAACTATTACAAAAGACTTTTCCATATCTGGCGCAACTTCCGCGGGCGTCGCATCCGGGCCACGGCCATGCCGTTCCGGCTCTGGGTGGAATTGCACGCCGGATGCAACCTGCGTTGCAGTTTCTGTCCCAACAAAGACCTGGATGAATCTTTTAAAGATCCCATGGAATGGGACGTATTCCGCAAGGTGATCGACGAGGCCCGGGAGTTTGTGTTTGATTTGACCTTGAATCACCGTGGCGAGTCGCTGCTTCACCCCGATGCCGTGGAAATGATCCGCTACGCGGCGGAACGGATTCGCTTTACCAAGCTGCATACCAACGGGGTGCTGCTGAACAGGGATATGTCCGCGGGGTTGGTGGAATCCGGGCTCAAAAGGCTTTCGCTCTCTTTCGATGGTTTTGTCAAGCAGGACTATGAAAAAAATCGCGTCGGGGCCGACTTTGACCAGGTGGTCGATAATATCCGCGACCTTTTAGAGATCCGCCGGGACAAGGGGCGGCGCACGCCCCGCATCGCCATAGAAGTCATTGAGTTCAATGAATCGCAGATGGCGAAACAAAAGCGGGAACGGTTCCTTTCTGAGTTTAAAGCGCTCGGGCTGGATGAACTGGTGATCAAGAAGCCCCATAACTGGGCCGGATACCTGAAAACCCATTCCCGTCGTCGTGGTTACGCACCCTGCACCTTTCTCTGGAGCTCAATGCTGGTGTTGTGGAACGGAGACATATCTCCCTGCTCTCAGGACTTCTTCGCCCGCTACGTTTTGGGAAACGTACGCGATAAGAGCTTGCGGGAAATCTGGAATGATGAACCTATGCAACTCTTGCGCAAGGGCCTGAGCGAGGGGAAATATCGCGAATTCCCGGCCTGCGGGGATTGCGACCGCTTGTGGCGGGACACGTTCCTGGGTATTCCCAGAGAGTATCTGAAGCAGATCCTGACCCACAGGATGCCATAAAATAAAGTTGGAAAGTTGGGTTCTCTTCCATTTTGTGTGGGTTTGAGGGTTATACATATTTGAAAAAATGATAAGGCTGCATGAGAGTACCCTTTCGGGCACAATTCACCGCTCACCACTTCGGTTCAGACCCATGCGGTCTTCGGCGGACTAAAATGACCCCGGTGGTTGTTTGGGATGTAATCCGGGGCATCATTTTACCTTCGGCCGTCCTGCCTCAGCCCATGG
>DSBM01000158.1 GCA_011049425.1 Candidatus Aminicenantes bacterium | reverse complement strand
TTAGTGTCGTCACACATCAAGAAGGTCAATTATGGCCCGCCTCTCAACTTAAGGGCAAGTGCCCTTAACAACCCAAATACAATTTACAGAAAGAATGGTACACTACCCACAAAATGGAAGAGAACCAAATGATCCAAATTGTTAACAAGCCTGTTCCCTGCCTAAATACAGTTGAAGAGTTGGAAAGTTGAAAAGTTGAAGAGGGAAGAAGTAGAAGAGATATTGTCAAATGTTGTGTACGGTGGTGTTCTTTGATCAAGCCGCATGCATCACCCCGTCCTGGAATTTGACTCCTGAAGCCACAAGGACCAGCAGTTGGTGACTGTGGATTCTCTGCCAGCCCTTTTCTGCCGCTTGGGCCAACTTAAAAACCATGGTTAACGTAGCTTTGCTCGAGCCACAACCTTTGGTTTTATGTGTTCGCAAGCGCACTGTGGCGAACGCTGATTCGATTGGATTAGTGGAGCGGATATGTCTCCAGTGTTCCTTTGGAAAGTCATAGAATGCCAAGGTCTCATCCTTACTCTTGACCAGGCATTGAACCGCTTTCTCGTAGTGGGCATATTTCTTCTCAAAGTATGAGAAAACTTCCAGGGCTTTCTTCTTGCTCTCTGCCAGGTAGATGCTGTGGATATCTTTCTTGGCCTGCTCCTGGAGCTTTTTCGGAAGCTTATCGAGCACGTTGGCCGTCTTGTGAACCCAACACCGCTGTTGCTTTGTCAGAGGGAAAACCTTGTAAAGGGCTTTCCAGAACCCCAATGAACCGTCACCCGTTGCCAACAGCGGACCAGTTCTGATGCCGCGTTGCTTCAGATCCGGCAACAACTCCATCCATGACAACTCGCTCTCGCGTATACCGTCTGAAATGGCCAACAACTCCTTGTGTCCGTCTTGAGTTACTCCAATGATCATCAGAATGCAATTACGCTCTCCTTCCAACCGAACATTAAAATATACCCCGTCAACCCACCAGTAAATGTAGTCGCGCTTACTCAAATTGCGCCAAACTCTTTTCACTTCTTCCCTCTTCAACTTTCCAACTCTTCAACTTTATTTAGACAGGTATCAGGAGACGGGACTTGACAACATGGCCCAAGGTCCGACATCGTTGATTCAGTCCATTACGTTATTCAGGCAGTTTCATTAATCCGAACGGAAATGGGTAAAATCTGGAGAGATTATGTAGTTTTACTGGGAAAATCAAGTTTTTTTGTGTATAGTCTCAATTGCAAACGTTTACTTGTATACACAGGAGGAAAAATGTCCAAAACCTATGTGATAATCGGCGGATCAGCCGCCGGTCCGAAAACCGCGGCCAAGATCCGCAGGATGGCTTGCGATGCGGAAATCATCATGATCCAGAAAGGCAAGTACCTGTCCATGGCATCCTGCGGTTTTCCCTATTTCGTGGGCGGGGTATTCGACGACCCCAACCAGTTGATCTCTACACCCACGGGCGCGCAGCGCGACCCGGAATTTTTTTCCAATGTCAAAAATATCAAGGCAATGACCTCCACGGAAGTGACGTCCATTGACCGTGAAAAGAAAATGGTTCACATGCGCAACCTGGAGACCGGGGCGGAGAGCAACCAGTCTTACGACAGGCTCTTTATCGCCACCGGTGCCAGCGCCATCATGCCCCACCTGCCGGGAAAGGACCTGGAAGGGGTCACCACGATGCAGAGCATGGAGGACGCCATCTATCTGAAAGAGCGCCTGGCTTCGGGCAACTTGAAAAAGGCGGTCATCGTAGGCGGTGGACTCATCGGCATCGAAACCTGTGAGGCCCTGCAACTCGGGGGCGTGCAGATCACGGTTGTCGAGATGCTTGACCAGGTGCTCTCCTTCCTGGATTGGGAGATGGCCAAGCACATCGAGAACCATATCCGCGCCAAGGGCAGCGAGGTGATCACCGGGTGCGGCGTGGCTGAGTTCCTGGGCGAAAACGGCAAGGTGACGGGAGTCAAGCTGGCGGACGGTCGTGTCCTGGATTGCGACCTGGCTGTCGTGGCCATCGGCGTGCGGCCCAACTCCGGCCTGGCGCGGGATGCCGGCCTTGATGTCGGCGCAAGCGGCGGCATCACGGTCAACACCTTTATGCAGACATCGGATGCGGACATCTACGCCGGCGGTGACTGCGTGGAGGTGACCAACCTGGTGACCCACCAGAAAATGCCCTGGCCCATGGGTGACGCGGCCAACCTGGAGGGACGCGTGGCCGCCCAGAACATGGTGCTGGGAAACAACGTGGAGTACGACGGTTTCATCGGCACGGGGATCTGCAAGGTCTTCGACTACGTGGCCGGCAGCACCGGGTTGTCGGAAAAACAGGCCAAGCGCCTGGGCTATTCCAACATCATGACAGCCATCCAGGCGGCCCCGGACAAGCCCGGTTTCATGGGCGCCAAGCCGGTGATCATCAAGCTGGTGGCGGACCGCACCACCTGCCGACTGCTGGGCATGCAGGCAATCGGCACGGGCGATGTATCCAAACGCTTGGCCATCGGCGCCATGGCCATCCACGCCAAGATGCGGGTGTTCGACCTGGTCAACCTCGACCTGCCTTACGCGCCGCCTTTCTCACCCGCCATCGACAACTTCATCATCGCCGCCCACGTGCTGCAGAACAAGTGCATGGGCCGCATGGAGGGTATCTCCGCCCTGGATGTCAAGGCCAAGCTGGATGCGGGCGAGAAACCATTCTTCCTGGACGTGCGCGGCCCGGACGAGTACGAGGCCATGCGCCTGGGCATCGGCGAAACCCTGATCCCCCTGGGAAAACTGCGCAGCAACTTCGACAAGCTCCCCCGGGACCCGAACGCGGAGATCATCGTCTACTGCAAGATTTCACTGCGTGGTTACGAGGCTTATACCTGCCTTAAGGGCAAGGGCTACAACAATGTCAAGGTCATGGAAGGCGGTATCGTGGCCTGGCCCTTCCCCCGCGAAAAGTAATCCCCACGTTCATCTCAATACCGGCGGGGGTGGAAACCCACCCCCGCCGCACCCTTCCGCATCGGATTACCTCGATAGTTCCGGCGGACTATGATTCCGTCTCAAACAACAAGACATTGTTGCGTCCGCGGACGTAAAGAACCATCACCAGTATCGCGGCGGTCGGAATCGGAAGCGCACCCACCAGGACCGCCGTCGTGCCACCCTTGAGGGCGACACTCCCAAGGAAGCGCATGCTCCAATAATAGATAAAAGCACCCAGTAGCCAGCGGACCGCGGCCAGTTTGACGCCTTCCTCTTCAGCCATTCCGGGAGCGGAGAAAGGCATCCAGGAAACATCCAGCAGGATTGCCGCAGCCAGCACCAGGCCCATGGCGGCATGGAAAGAAGCCAGTTTCAGGGCTGCAAAGATCCCCAGTGGAAATACCAGCATTGCCAGTAACAACAGGTTCAGGGGCAACAGCAACTCCAGGATGAACGCGGCAAGCAGGGCCAGCCGGGGGTGACCCGCTATCTTCACAGCGATAACTATCCCGGAAATCGATATTGCATTGATTGCCTGAATTCTAATGGTGATTTTGTCCGTGGTTACCTGGACCGGTCGGAATTGAAGATTGGCCTGTATGTCGAATTCAAAATGAAACCATTCAAATATCCAACAAGAATGCCGAACAGCTGGTATGCATATGTCAGTGAGATGATGCCATTCTTTACCGTAAATACGTTGGATCAATTACTGGCATATTCATCCGCATCCGGGATGTTATGGGTTTTCCATGAAGGAGAGTTGATAAAAACCTTGAGGTTATGGCCGGGAAAAGCCCTCCGGGACTACAGAGAGACGGCTTTAGAAGGTTCAAGAAAAGGCGGAGTGTTTTCTCCATTTTTCGGTGATTTGATTCTGGATGGAGATCATGCGGACCGGTTCTTTCTGAATTATGGAAATTTCAGGAGTGGTAAGAAAAACTATTTGTACCAATTCGACCTTTCCGGCAAGTTGATCCAGGTATACTCCATTTCCAATCACAGCCGTTCCATCGTGCAGGTGAAAAGCAAGCGAGATAATAAGTTTTACTCAATCAACCGGAATCAGTTTAACAACCTGACGATCATGATCTATGAGGAGGGGAAGAATGAATAAACGGATTTTTGTTGTGGGTTATTGTTTCGTCCTCATGCTGGTGTTTTTGTTTTCGCTACAGGTCTTGGCCGTCAACCCCAATTATTGCGGAGACAATGCATTGTATGCCGCAGGTAGTTTTTGCGATTTTTATCGTGCAACCATTGGAATGGAGTGTTTGTTCCCGCAAAAATTCTATGGCGCTTGCATCGGTGGTGGAATGTTCAATGATCCGATATGCCATTCAATATGGCGAATCCGCTGCGAAGATGGAAAAGTCTATACACATTATGATTGTTATGCGTATGACCCGCTTTGTTATTTTCATTGAATAGCCCGCCGGAAAGTCGGCTGCGGGACTATTAAGTGTGTTGCAGATGATCCCTGGTGCTAAGGACAATTGGAAAGGACGGAATGGGTGGAGCATCCTTCGCTGATTTGCCTGAAAAGCATTTTGTTAAATAAAGCAGCCTAAATACAAGCGATACCAAAAACCCGGGATGATCTGACTTTTTTGAACCCTACTTAAAAAAAGTCTTGACTAATTTTAAGTAGGGTTTATAATGGTCATGTGAAACGATACCTTGAACCCTTCGTCGTCCGCGATCTCGCCCAGAAGATCGTATTCCTGTCCGGTCCCAGGCAGGTCGGCAAAACCACACTCGCGCGACAATTGATCAATCCACATGCTTATCTGAACTTCGATTCCGCGCATGACCGTAAAATGATTCAAGACGCCGAATGGGATCGCTCCGTACCTCTGGTGGTTTTCGATGAACTGCACAAAAAGAAAAAGTGGAAGTCCTGGATCAAGGGAGCATTCGACACGGAAGGCATTCCACCGGGTCTTCTCGTTACCGGTTCAGCCCGGTTGGACACCTACCGCAAAGGAGACGACTCCCTGGCCGGGCGCTTTTTTCATTATCGCCTGCATCCCCTATCTGTGGCTGAGATCGTTCGTTATCTGGAAACAGATCCGCAAAAAGCCTTGGACGGAATTCTGGCCACCGGAGGCTTTTGTGAAGTGTACTTAAGGGGAGAGGAAACATTTGCCCGTCGTTGGAGACGAAGCCATCTGGACACCATCGTCCGCCAGGATCTGATGGATCTGAACGCTGTTCGTGATATCAAAGCCATTGAAATCCTGATTGATCTTTTGCGAGACCGGGTGGGAAGCACGGTCTCGTTCAGCTCGCTGGCCCGGGATCTGGAAGTTTCCGTCCAGACGGTCAAACATTGGTTGACGTTGTTGGAAAGCCTGTATGTGATTTTTCCCGTTCGCCCCTATCACAAGCAGATCAGCCGCAGCATCCTCAAAGCAGCCAAGTACTATTTCTTCGATACCGGGGCGGTCAAAAACGAGCCGGGTGCCAGGCTGGAGAACGCGGTGGCGACGGCGCTGCTGAAAGAGGCTCATTTCCTGGAAGATACCTTGGGGCATCGCATGCAACTATGCTATCTCAGGGATAAGGAAAAACGCGAGGTGGACTTCCTGGTGGTGCGGGACGGCAAACCCGAGAAGATGATCGAAGTCAAACTGAAGGAAGAAAGTTTTTCTCCTTCATTGTTCTACTTCTCCCGCTTTTTTCAGAATATCGAACGGTTCCAGGTGGTGTATGCCCTACGCCGCGCCCGTTCTAAGGACGGTGCAGTTATGCACAGGGCCGCTGAATTCCTGGCGGGCCTAAAGGCGTGATTCAACCCCATCGCCAAATGCAGGGGTTGTGCGTTCCCACAGATTGGCTGGCTGTGGGTAGATTGGTCTTTTCCCCGTCCAGTCACCGATGATCCGTCCGCACCGGCAGCATTGATTCCCGGACTGTTTGATTTGCTGATCTGACCGGCCTTTCCGTATAATCTCCATGCTTTTATCGATTCTGGCATCTGAATTGCTTTTTCATGATATCCGTGCCGGCCCGCGCCCGCAAGCGCATGGAGTGTGCCGGGTGCGGAAATCAATTCAAGGGGGGAAAAATGAAAAACGTGATGAAAGCGGTGGCGTTTCTGGCGCTGCTGGGCCTGCTGCTGGCCTCGGTGTTTCTGCCGTTGCCCATGGAAGGCAAATCCGCAGCGTATCCACCGGGGTTGTACCCCGGCCAGATGGGAAGCAGCCAGTACGGACCCACCTGCGGGTGTCCCATGTTCCCGTTCAGCTGCGGCTGTTATCTGCGTTGATCGCGGATGTATTGATGGCGGAAACAGAATGCAACAACGGCGGGTTCGGCGGTGAATGCCGAACCCGCCGGCTGCGTGCGGGCATGAGAGGAGGAATAGTGAAATTACTCATAATCGGAGCCATATGCGTTTGCTCAACTCTTGGTTTTTGCGCCTGTCCGGTTGATGATATGGAGTTTCGCGTGGTGGATACCTGGAGCAATGACATTAAGATTACGGGGAGAATCGGCGGCTCAACCATCCTGAAAAACGGTAATGTGGCGGCGACTTTCTATGGACAGGGACCGGTTGAAATTTCCTCCCGGACGGCGGAGTTCATCTGCCGCAGGGGACAGGGGCCGGATGAACTGCAGGACCTGTTTGCCGCTTGTGAACATCCGCATGGGTTGGCTTTCGTGGAGTTGCCGTTTCGCATCAAGATCTTTGGGCGGGACAACGGGGATTATCATTGCCGGAAAAGCGTATGGCTGGAAAAAAGCCGTTTTTACACGGCCGTTTCTTCGGTGCTTTTTATCCGGGGAAAATGGTTCCTGGCCGGCTATTTCCTGGAGAACTTTTCCCGCAAGTACGTGTACAAAAAGGTCTTTGTCAAGGTTTATGACGCGAAAGGCAAGTATATCAAGGGCCTGATCCGCAAAACGGATCATGAACCGGATCAACGCCACCTGATGGGTTATTACCTGGTGGCTGGGGGCGGGAGCATCTATTTTCTGGAAGAGGACCGCCTGCGGGTGACGGTGATTCAACCCGAAAGCCTGAGAATCGAGAAAGCCGTGGATCTGGCGGCGCCCGAGGAATACCGGCCCATGCCGAAAGATTTCTACGTGTTCAAACGCTACGATGATCCCTACGCGGGGATCGGCCGGGACATGGATACCTGGCGTACCGGGTATTCACGCGTTGTGTGCGCCGCCTTTGACCGAGGCACGCTTGTGCTGCAGATCCGGGTGTTTGAAAAGGCCGCCCGTTTCATGGTGCTTTTTTTCAGAGAGGGATCATTCCAGCCGGCGGGCCGGGTCCTGACCAACGACCGTTTGCTGGGTGTGCGCGCAGGGCGCTTCTATTTTTACGCCAACGGCGACCCCCGTTACGAAGAGGAAGCGGATCAGTGCCGGGTAAAGGTCTGTACCCTTGAGAACTGAAGGTAAATGAAACGGCTGTACAAAGTTGTGGCGGCTTTTCTGGCCGGGGCGCTGGTGACCGTCCTGGTCGTGCGCCTGGGTGGTCATGCTGCCAGTGATCCCGGCATGGCCTTTCAAAACGCGCGCGAAATGATTCTATCCGACCTCGATGGAAACCGGCTTTGCTTCCTGGACCTGGTTTCATCCGGGGGCGAGACATGTTGCCTGTTCTTTCGCCTGAACCAGTGTTACTCATGCATCTTTCGGGGAATGGAGGATTTGAAACTGCTGCAACAACAAGAGAAAAACTGTTTTGCCGTGGCTGTGCATGACAGTATTGAGGATGTGCGGGGATGGCTGACCCATGAATCATTCCATCCGGTTTACGTGATGTCGCGGGCTGCCTTTCTGCGCCATGTAACCTGCCGCTCACTGCCGGTGATTGTGCGCTTGGAAAAAAGCCGGGTTATCCACTGTGAATATCCTGTTCCGTAACCTGTATTTCTTTCAACGATCTGCTGCAATGGCGGACAGATGATCTCAGTCCACATGTTCTTTGGCTTCCGGAAGCAGAATGGTGAATGTGGTTCCCACTCCCGGTTGACTGGATATGGATATATTCCCGTTGTAATTTTCGATTATTTTTTTCACGGTTGACAAACCGATCCCCGTGCCTTTTTTGCCCTTGGTCGAGAAAAAGGGCATGAAAATCTTGTCGAGGTTTTTGCTGTCGATCCCGATCCCATTGTCGCTGATATCCAATTTGACAAATTTCTGCTCCGGTTCTTCTTGATAATCCACCTCAACCGTTATTTTGCCCTGTGCGACCTTGGCTTCGGCAATGGCATCTTTGGCATTGATGAAGAGATTGAGCAATGCCATTGACAGTTTTTCTTTGTTGCCAACGATAAATGCGGAGCTCTCTTTGTAATTCTTTTCAACAATCACATCTTTCAACACGGTTTTGCCGATCAGGTTTAAAACCGAATCAGCAAGTTCCGTGATACTGATTCTTGTTGTTTCATGCTTTTTCTTTCTGGAGAAATCCAGAATATTTCCACCCAGTCTGGTGGCTTTGGTCGCCAGTTCTTCGATGGATTTGATTCTGGAGAAGCTGGGGTTGCTTTCATCGGTCCCTTGTTTGAGCAGGTTGATATGACCCACGATTCCGGTCATCAAATTGTTGAACTCGTGTGTGAACCTGCTTAAAAATTCGCCCATTGTTCCCAATTTCTGAGCATGAGTCAAATCCTCTTCCATTCGCAGCCTTTCGGTGATGTCTTCGATTTGAATGGCTACGGAGATGCCTTTATTAAGCACGATTTTGTACAAGGTCAGTCGAAAAATCTTCTCTTCTTTTGATGGTAGATACTGCGGATAGGGGTCACGATAGGTGGGATGACCGCTGAGAATGACATTGTAAAAATCAGCCTTGATGGATGAAGTGAATTTGATGGTTTCGAAAACGTTTTTTCCTTTGATATTATTGAATTGGGTGTCAAGAATTTTCTCGGCTGCCGGATTGAAAGAGATGACCTCTCCGGATTCATCGCAAATAATCAGAGCGGAGGGGGAATTGTTGATGATTTTTTCGAAAAACACTTTCAGATCCAGTATCTCCTCTCGCTGGGTTCTCAATGATTTCACCATGTTGGCGAAGGTCTTCGATAGATCGCCGATTTCATCCTTTGAAGTCGGCTCTATCTGAACATCAAAATTTCCTTTTGAAATTGCTCGGGCACTGCTGGACAGGGCCAGCACGGGCTGGCTGAGTTTTCGTCCCACAACCAGGGAAACCACTATGGCCAATAGAGATGCGATAACCAGAACGAGCAGGATGTTTCGAATCACCTGGGATTTGGCAACAAGGATGCTTTTTACATTTTCAGCCACGAGAATGGATCCGATTGGTTGTTTATGGAAATCAAAAATGGAAAACCCATCAATCAGGTAATTCTCATCCAGAATTTTCTTTTTCTGTTTACGATGGACAAGATCCCGGGAAAATCCGGGAAAGAAACGCATGCCCTCATCATTCTGGAAAGAGGTGGCCAGTTGTTTGCCGTCTGAAAGGATGACAATGTCACAACCCGCTTTATCCTTTAATTGATCGGCGAATTCGGAGTTGAAAAAAAGCTCGAGAAGTACGTAACCCTTGAAACTGAAATCAGTCTGATCCACGATGGGCGAGACGGCGAGAATACAGATTTGATCATGCGTCCTGAATATTCCGATATCCCTCAGTAACGCATCGCGACCCGGCTGGAAAAAAGGAAAGTTTTTCAGATCGGCCTTGGACAACGTACTGTTGGAGGAGTTCGAATCGGAAACAATGACATCCATGTCCGGGCTGAGTATTTTGGTGTTGATGTTAAAAAGAAAAAACCCTTTGTTTTCGAGGGAGATTGAAAGTTTACCCGGATCATCCAGGTTTTCGATGACTTCTTTTAACTCGGAAATAAAAGTCGCCTTTCTGGTTAAATCTCCCAGGTATTCATAAAAAACGTTTTCCGCTTTCCTGCGGCTGTCGGCGGTTGCTTCGCGGGCGATTTCCTCGTAATTCTCGGAAATTGAGTAGATGGCGAAAAAAGTTGCTAATAGCACGGATACAAAGGATGTCACGGCCAGGGATAAAAACAACTTCGTTCTGATTTTCACTTTTTCTCGATTTTGTAAAGACGGATTGTGTCCGTCGGCGTTACCCGAATGTTTTTGATCCTCGTGTTGTTATAGATGATAGCCGTTGTGTCCTGGAAAATGGGTATGCATAGAGAAAGGGCGTCAATCTGTTGGATGATATCGGCTACTTTCTGAATCCTCCTGGATTTGTCCATCTCTTTGGTCAGGCTCTCAATCAGTTTTTTCATCCGCTCGTCCCGGTATTGTGACAGGTTGGCCAACCCCTTCTGCTTGAGTTTTTCATTAAACAGGGGAGATATGATACTTTGGGGGTCGGGATAATCCGCGGCCCAACCGTTCAGGGTAAGGTCATAATCGCCTTTCATTATCCTTTTTTCATATTCCTCCAAAGGCACATTCACAATGTTCAGCTCAATTCCCAGGCGGTTGAGGTTCTTGGCATACAAAGAGACAAGTTGGTGTTCCAGGTCTGAATCACCGCTCAATAAAAATCTCAATTTGATTGGTTCATTGACCTTCGCTTTTTGCAGCCAACTTCGGGCTTCAGCCAAGTTCAATTTTGATGCGGTTTTTGGAGTCGTGTGGCCCGGCATGCCTTTGGGGATAATCGAAGCCAGGGGCTTGACGAAACCCTGAAACACATATCTCAGTGTCCGTTGATCCCAGGCGGAGTGTAACGCCTTGCGGATATCGACCTTTTTCAGGTTGGGGTTTTCCAGGTTAAAAGCGATATAGGTTACCGAAAGAACGGGAATGAGTTTAATGGTAGCCCACCTCACGTTCTTTAATCCGGTTGCCCGGGAAATTGAAAAACTGTCAATGACGTCCAGTTTTTGCTCTCTGAACAGTTTATGCAAATTGTCGGGTTTATCGTTGATCACAAAACTGAATTGATCAAAATCGGGTTTGCCTTTCCAGTATCGCGGGTTGGCCCGCAGAATTATTCGTTTGTTTTTCTCCCAGAGTTGAAAACTGAAAGGGCCGGTTCCAACCGGGTTCCGGGCAAATGCCTTTTTGTGTTTCTTTACGGCGGCCGGGGAGACAATGGCGGCGGGCGAGGCGGCTAACGTGGCCAGGAATGGGTAAAACGGTTGATCGAGATGAAACACCACGGTATGGGTGTCTACCGACTCTACGGACACAATATTGTTGAAAATCTCATCAAAAAGGGGGAAATCGTAATAGCGATAGGGGAAATCCTTTTCCATCTGTCTCTGGAATGAAAAGACCACGGAATCAGCATTGAATTCCGAACCATCGTGAAAATGGACGCCCTTTCGCAATTTGAATTCCCAAATGGTGCCATTTTCATTTGCATTCCATGACACGGCCAGCGAGGGGGTGATTTCCAAAGTTTCTGAATCCAATACGACCAGGGTGTCATAGAGGTTGGTGGTGAAAAACACCGAGGTATTGTCCCAGGCCTGTCCCGGGTCCAGGGTGTCGGGTTTGGTCAAACTCCCCCAGCTGACTGTTTTTTCAGAAGCAGCCCCCAAACCCGCGAAGAGAGCCATGACAATCATGATTAGAATCGCCGACAATATATTGCGTTTATTAGTCATTTTCTTTTTTCCTTCCCAACAGATTCCGGCTGTCCAGGCTGATGATTTTCTTGATACCGGGTGATCCAGTGAGAATACCTGGTTATTTTGCATCTTGTCATCATCAGCTACAATTGTGTCACCCTTCTCATCGTAACAACCGGACTCTTTCCATGTTTTGACCTTTAATTGTTTTTAGAAAGATATTTGAATTCAATGTACGTGTTTGGATTGATCACAAGATTTTCAAGATTGTTGTGAAAAGCCACCAGTGACTCTTGGTGAAAAAGCGGAATCCAGGGAAGATCTTCATGGATCATTTCCTGGGCCCGCCAATAGTATTGCAGGCGTTTCTCGGGGTTAAGGGTCACCTTGGCTTTTTCCAATAGCGCCGACAATTCCCTGTTCTGATAAAAGGCCCGGTTCTTGTTTCCCGGCTTCATGGTGAACAGGGGGTACAGGAAAAAATCCGGATCAGGTGGTCCCACCCAGCCAAGCAGAACTATGTCATGTTCACCTTTGTCGCATCTCCTGACCAGTTCCGCAAATGGCAGTTTTATCTGATTGATCCGCACATTCAGATATTTGGCGTTGATGGTGATGATGTTGGCGATCTTCTGCTGCCCTACATTTTTCGCGGCTATGAAAAGGTTTACGGAAAAACCGGATTCCAATCCCGCATTTTTCATCAACTCCCGGGCTTTTGGTATGTCAAATCGATAATCCTTGATAGACTTGTTGAATCCAAATAATGACGGCGGGATCGGTGTGACGGCCGGTACGGCCATTGTTTGAAAAACATGCTTGATCATGCCTTGTTTGTTGATTAAGTGGGCGAACGCTTTGCGGACATCGACTCTTGAAAGCGGGAATTTTCGCGTGTTAAAAGCCAGGTAGTGAACATCGGGATTTAAATCCTTTTTAATGATGATATCCTTTCTGCCCAGCAACTCCTCGTATTCTACGGCTGAATTGATTCGCATCAGATCAGCGTTTCCATTCCTCAGATTCAGCGTCCTGGCGGCCGCGTTCTGCACGACTTTAAAGACGACTGAGGATACGGTGGCATTCTCATCCCAATAATCGGAATTCCGTTCAATAATCAGGGAGTTTCCCTTATCCCAGCTCTTGAATTTAAAAGGACCGGTTCCAAGGGGATTGAACGATCCATCTTCCTGGTAGGATTCGGGAGCGACAATCAGGGCGGCGGAGTCCGTGAGGGCTGGAAGCAGTGGCGCATAGGGTTTTTTCAGGGTGATCTTGAAAACGTATTTTTCGACGGCCTCAACACGTTCGATGTAGGGAAAGAAAAACCACTGCCTTTTGCTTCCCGGTTTCTCTTGACCCAGTTCTTTTTTAAACACGGAAACCACCGAGTCGGAATCCAGCGGCCTGTTGTTGTGAAATCGAACTCCCTCTCTCAGATAAAACAACCATTCCGTATGGTTGTTTCTCGTTTCCCAGCGGGTGGCCAGACAGGGCTCAATCTCCAAGGTCCCTTTTTTAAACCTGACCAACCCCTCAAAGATATTGGCAATGACCTCGCTGGAATAGAATTCTTCAGATTTACTGGGCTCCAGGGTGGTCGAATCCACGCTTCTAATAAAAATTACGGAGCCTTCTTCGGTGAATAATTTGACGTTTGTACAAACCAGGAGAATCAGAAGAATCAAGATCTTCGCTTCTCTCATGTTGCTGATTATAAAAAAAAAAGAAAAAACAAGCACTCCAGGCAGATGCCCGGAATACATACGTAGTAAAGATAGTATAAAACTTTTCAATATTTTCGTGTCTTACTGTGAAAATTTTTTGAAAGAAGGGAAACATGGAATGATTGAAACGCAGGCAGAGGCAAAGAGAGAAATTCAGCTCATGGCAGGGGAGTCACTTTGATGCGGCCGGCCAGGGATATGGAAATTTTGCGTTGATAGGGGCCCACGCTGACAAAGGCGGAGCACAGGGGGACCACGTGTCCTTCAGGATAAAAAACGGGATCCGCGTTCAAGCGAAACTCTACAACCGCGGGGATTGTGATTTGTTCCAGCAGGTGCCAGTTTCCGTTTTTGCGTACCTCTAATTCCAGGTTGCCCGCTTTGTTTTGAGAAAGCCTTACCCTGCGATTGTGCTTGATGGCGCGATAACGCGCAGCTTGCATGGCCGCGGTTACGCAACGGACCCCGTTTGCGGCATCCGCGCGGCGGTGATAGGCACGCATGCCCAGTACACCAGAGCAGAGAATGATTCCAAGTACAATGACTGTGACCAGCAATTCCACTACCGTGATCCCTGATCGCAATCGCGAATAATCCTGGAAATCTTCAATCGATGTCATCTCGGCGCACTTCCTCGATTCGCAGCAGTTTTATATTGTGAATCAGGCGCAAATTGCGAACGCTTAGTTCTTCCAATACTTCTTGTCGTCCTTGGACGAAGGCCAATTCGATTTCTCCAGAATTGTCGAGACCTCCCGCACAGATGCTGCCGTTGATGCGGACCGAACCTTTCCCGTTTTTCACTTCATGCGCAGTGATCAGAGACGCATCCAGAACGGAGTGATCGCCGGCGGACAAACGGATATCCTGATCACCCGCGTTTACCACACCGTTTTTTCCGCAGACTATGGAAATGCCCGGCGAAGGGATCCTGCGAACTCCCAACCCTTCTTTTTCCAGGGATGATGTGACCGTCACCTGCCCGCTGACCAGCAGCGTGATGCGGCTGTCCGCATGGAAAGCCCGGAGTTCTTTCCCCGGTTCGTGCCGGGTGGCCACAGAGAGACAATTGCCGTTGATCACAATGCATTCTGAAAATACGCATGTGGAAATCGGGTCCGAGATCCAGCAATCCAGGATTGCTCCCTCGGGCTCGTACTCCATGGTGTAGGTGTCGGAGCCCTGGCTCATCTGAACCCTTTGATAACCGCCGTGACTGGAAAATGCGAGTTCATCCAGATCGCCTTGAACCAGAACAGCGTGAACGTGTTCACTGTCCTGCACCAGGTAGACCCCGGGCGGAGGCGGGGCTTCCGTGACCTCCATGCCAAGCCTGCGGCGGATTTCCGACCAGGTCAGTTGCAGGTTTCCGAGGTCCAGGGCTCGCTGAATGAGTCGCTTCAGTTCCAGGTCAAAGCCGCCGGCTTTGACCTTTGGAACCACCGTGTTCGGCAAGCGGACGCCCTGGGACGCAAGAAATTCGCGGGATGAGATCCCGGCAGGTACTTCCGCTTTCAGTAGCAGGGGGATGTGTTGAGTGGGAACAGCCCCTTCCAGGAAAGTTGAGGAAACCTCCCCTTCCATGCAGTAAGGCCCTTTTGACTGAGTGGCCAGGATCCGCACATGGGCCTGGGTGCGTTCCATGTTTCCAAGCGTTGATTTTTCTTGTGAGAAGATGTGTTGTAAATGCACGGGACCGGTTACGCGGTCAGGGAACGTTTGTAGGGAAAACAACTCAATTGCCGGTTCATCAAGGGCATCCAGATCAACACGGTTAAGGGTGTGAAAAATCTGATGGCTTTCAAGGCATAGCTGGTCCTGCAACTCAGCCAGCGCCGCCACCCGTGTTCTGCGGATCTTCATGATGTGGTGGTGCCCGATGGTATGGGTCAGCAGGGTCATGCACAATGCCCCACAGAGCAGGACAAACAACAGGGCGGCCAGGATGTTGCCGCGGCGGCCTGCAATCAAGTTATCCTTTTTCACGGTACCACCGTGTTGTTTAAAAAGATATAGCCCCTGACCTGTTCCCTATGGTTGATTTCCAAGCGATAAAGAACAGAGCGTGATTCGGGATAATAGGTGGAGGCAAAGTCGGTGACATTCTCGATCAGGGGCTGGAAGTATCCGCTGTCCAGGCGGCGTTTCAGCTGATGCGTACGGGGATAATGGCGCAATTGTATCTCCTTGAGAATCACCACCGGGCTGTTTTCCGGGTAGTTGTCGGCCAGGGGCTTTTTCATTTTCAGTTGGTTCCCCGCGACACTATCGATTTTATTGAATTCAAATACACCCTGGGATATTGAATAGATCAGCACCGCTTTGCGTTTGCGGGCGAAATCGTCTGCGCTGATTTCGATATGGCTGTCGCCTTTAACCGCTGGTTTTGTCAGTTCAGAGCTGGATATTCCGTATCTGAGGGCGAATCCGTTTTCCTGCGTCTGAAAGGACTCAATGGCAAATTCGGCAGCCGCTTCCTGCATGCGCATGCCGCAACGCGACAAGTCCGACTTGATGGTATCAACCGTATGAAACAAGGCTTCCAGGTTTTGCTGTTGCGACACCACCCGGCTCGACAGGGCCGAAGAGTGTGCAATGTTGACGATCACAACCGAGAGGATGCCGATTCCGATGGCGGAGGCCACCAGCAATTCCATTAACGTGAATCCCTGGTTCATCACTATTCTCCGAGTGTGGATTGAACCAGCTCGTTCCAACCGGAACCGTGAATGTAGATTGATTTGTGAAACAATCGTCGCGTGGAAACGGCCCCCCGGTCGACGGCCATCCCGACCTGCTTGAGTGCAGGTGACAGTTGCTTGACCTTCCAATGCAACGCCCATTGATCCACTTTTTTGTAATGGACTCCCGGCGACAACCATGCATGGCTGAATCCCGCAGACAGCAGGCGATTGCGCCATGAAACCACCATTTGGTCGTGTTGCAGCCGCAAAGTACCTGCCTGTCCGCTGCGGACGGTCTGCTCCAGCGCCCGCCCCAGGGCGGCCGCGGCGATGGTGACAATCGCCAGGGCAACCAGGGTTTCAATTAAAAGAAAGCCTTTTTCAGATTTTACCCATTTCATCTGAACCTCCATGTGGGGCTACACAATTTGCTTGCCAACTGGTCATGAAAACGGAAAACACGTGCAGATGCTGATCTTTGCGTTCTGCGAGAAAGGGGATGTTAAGGATTATGTACTGGAGTGGATTTATGTGTTCACTTTGCCGAACATGGTTGTCCCGGGCCCGGCTGCGTGTTGTTTGAGGAAAACGTGTATTCACAAAGGTTGCCGGGGGGTCCCTAGGACTGTTCACATGGTTGGCATGGATCTTGATTGCACAAGAGCAGGAGGTGAATCATGAGAACTGAAAAGAAACAGATTCTCGCGATGGTTTTGGTTGTCGCCATGGTCATGCTATCCGGGGCGTCTTTTCTTGAGGCTTCGGCAGAAGCAAAGACCAAGGTCAACATCAACACGGCGGGGTTGAAAGAGCTTCAAACCCTGCCGCGAATTGGAGAGAAAGTGGCACAGCGGATCATCGATTTCCGCAAAAAAAACGGACCTTTTAAACGCGTCGAGGATCTGCTCAAGGTGAAAGGCATCGGGGAGAAGACATTCCTGCGATTCAAAGACCGTGTCACTATCTAACAAGGGGGTCGTCTGTGAATGCACTCGTGACTGAAGAATTAAAGGATTTGAACCTGCTCCTGTTGTTCCTGTCCGGCTGGGAAGAAGATTCCCGGCGCAGGCCGGGGGAAAAGGTGTTTCGCTCCTGGAAGGGCTACCGGTTCGATGCGCTGAACGCCCTGGAAGAGGGGGAGATGATCGAGCAGTTTCACAATCTCAAGTCCGTCCTGATCACTCCAAAGGGAATTGAACGGGCGCGGGAGTTAAAGGAGAGGTTTTTGTAGTTGGTCCACCATCGCTGTGGCTTCGGCGGATGAAGAGTCGCAGGGGCACGATGCAGCGTGCCCCTGCGATCATTATTTTTCTGAAGTTTGCCTTTCATTCGAAGCGTGGATACGCGTTTTCCCTGTTTTACGGGATTTTCCCGAATTAACCGCGTAATCCGCGACAAAACATAAGAATCGATAAAATTTTACGCATAAAGATTGACAATCGATAAAAATATACGTATATAAGTGGTGTTGCGTCCATGCAGCATGCTTATTTGCCACATGGGCGCGAGGAGCCGCGATCATGGAAGTCAAGGGTACATTAATCGCCACGATCCCCCAGTTTGTCAAAAAGAGATTCGGTGAGGAGGGGTTGCAGATGTGGTTGGACACCCTTTCCTCAGATGCCCGACTGCTCTTTGAGTTCAAGGTCAAGGAAAACGACTGGTACGACCTCAGGACCTATATGCTGGAACCCGTGGCCTTTATCGCCCAGTTGTTTTTCCAGTGGAACCTGGAGAAAGCCGGCTGGGAGATGGGCCGCTTTGCCCTGGATCACGGTTTCAAGGGGCTTTACCGCATGCTCCTCAAGGTGGGGAAACCTGAGTTCTTCGTGGGCAAGGGGCCCCAATTCGCTTCCGGCTATTACCGGCCCGCAAAAATCGAAGTCCCCTTCAACGAGCGCGGCAAGGCCACGGTGCGCATCACCGAGTTCCCCGACATCGACAAGACCATCGAGTACCGCATCGGCGGCTGGATGCAGCGCGGCCTGGAGATGAACGGCTGCACGGACGTGAACGTGGAGATCGTGCGCTCACTCATGAAGGGCGACCCCTATACGGAATACCGCATCACTTACAAAGCCTGACCTGGTCTCTCCAATCTTTCCACCAATCTTTCCGCCTTGCCATCCCCCTTGCCGGGGTGTACAATCTGCGGGTGATGACGGCAAAGGTAGCGCTTGTCCATGACTGGCTCAACGGTATGCGTGGGGGCGAAAAGGTCCTGGAGGGCATGCTGGACATCTTTCCCTCGGCGGATATCTTTACCCTGTTTTACACTCCGGACAAGGTGTCGGAAAAGATCCGGTCCCGCAATGTTACGGCTTCCTATCTGAACCGTTTCCTCCCGGCGCGCCGCTGGTATCGCCAATGCCTTCCCCTTCTGCCCCGCGCCGTGGAGTCATTTGACCTGTCCGCCTACGACCTGGTGGTCAGTACCTCCCACTGCGTTGCCAAGGGCGCCATCCCCCCACCGCAGGCGCCGCATGTCAGTTACGTGTTTACCCCCATGCGCTATATCTGGGACCAGTATCCCCACTATTTCGGTTGCAGCCGGGGCGTGAAGAAATGGCTGATCCGCCGCGCCGCCACGCGTCTGCGTACCTGGGACGCGGCCTCCGCGGCCAGGGTGGACCATTTCGTGGCCGATTCGGAATTCGTTGCGCAGCGCATCCGCAAATACTACCGCCGGAACGCCACAGTCATCCATCCGCCGGTGGATACGGACTTCTTTTCACCCGGGTCCGGCGAAAAGGGAGGGTATTTCCTGGCTGTCACCGCGCTTGTGCCGTACAAGCGGGTGGACCTGCTGGTGGATGTGTTCAACCGCACCGGGGACTCCCTGGTGATCGTGGGCGGCGGACCGGAGAAGCGCGCGCTGCAAGGGCGCGCGCGCAAGAATATCCGTTTTGAACAAAGCCTGTCCCCGCAAGCGTTGCGTGAACGCTATCGTCGCGCCCGCGCTTTTGTCCACGCCGGATTGGAAGATTTCGGCATCGCTTTTGTCGAGTCGCTGGCCTGCGGTACCCCGGTACTGGCGTCGTCCCGGGGCGGGGTGGCCGACATCGTCACTCACGGCCGGACCGGTCTGCTGGTTGCGGACCCGGATGCGGATGCTTTTACCGCGGGCGTGGAGGAGATGCGCACCCGTACGTTCGATCCGGACGCATTGCGCCAAGACAGCCTGCGCTTCTCACCACAACATTTCCGGGAAAAGTTCTCCAGCCTGGTGGCTTCACTGCCATGATCAAGAAAAGTCGCCGCAAACTGGTGCAGTTTTATTTCTTTTCCGATGTGTTAACCATTGCCGCGGGCTTTTTCTTGACGTTCTGGCTGCGGTTTCATTCCGGCCTTCTGGGCGCGCCGAAAGGCATTCCCGCTTTTCAAAAATACCTCCTGGTCCTGGCTTTCTGCATGTTTTTCCAGGTGGTTTACTTCGCTTCGCGGGGATTTTACCGCATCCGCCTGCGGCAGAATCGTCTGGACGACCTCTTCGCCACCCTGGCCAACACCCTGGTGTGCGCGGTTGTGACCCTGCTGGTGTTCAGCTACCTGAACAGTTACGATTTTACTGGTTTTGAGATATCCCACGTGTTTCTGGCATTGTACGTCCCGGTGATCACGGCCGCGATTTTTCTGGGACGGTTGGCGATCTTCCGCTTTTTCCGCAATGTGTTCATGCGCCGCAACGGGGTCTCCCGAATCCTTATCGCCGGGGATTGCGAACTGGGGCGCCTGATGGCCGAAAAGCTGGGCAATTACACCCATTTCGGTATCGAGGTGGTGGGATTCCTGGGTGACGGCGAGGGTTCGGACATTTTGGGCGGCTATGACCGCCTGGAGAAAGTGGTGAAAAACCACCAGGTGACCGATCTGTTCATCGCCCTGCCCCTGAGTCGCATTCAGACCATCGAGTCACTGATCCGGCGTGCCAACAACCTTTTGCTGGATATCCGCTTGATTCCCGATATCCTGCAGATCGCCTCCCTGAAAGCAGGCATGGAGCACATCGAGGGCATTCCCACCATCAACCTGGGAGACATCCCCCTCCAGGGGTGGCGATTGTTTGTGAAGCGCGGATTTGACCTGGCGGCCTCTTTCTGCGGCCTGGTATTGTTGTCGCCGCTCTTTTTGATCATCGCCTTATGGGTGAAGCTTGATTCCCGTGGGCCGGTGTTTTACGCCCAGACCCGGGTGGGTCTGGACGGCCGTAATTTCCGCATGTTCAAATTCCGCACCATGGTTCAGGACGCGGAAAAATCCACCGGTGCCGTCTGGTCGCCACCGGACGATGATCGCATTACACGGGCGGGGCGGGTCATGCGCCGTTATTCTCTGGATGAATGGCCCCAACTCCTCAACGTGCTCAAGGGGGACATGAGCCTGGTCGGGCCTCGTCCCGAGCGTCCCGAGTTCGTCATGGAATTCCGCGACAATATTCCCCGCTACATGCTGCGCCACCGGGTGCGGACCGGTATGACGGGGTGGGCGCAGGTTCATGGCCTGCGGGGAAACACTCCCCTGGACCAACGGATTGAGTTCGATATCTACTACATTCAGAATTACACTTTCCGCCTGGACCTGGAAATCCTGTGGCGCACCGTATTGAAGTTCAAGTTCATTGACGCCGCCAATCGGTGACATTTTTTCCCGCCTGTTGGATGCCTATGGTCCCCGGGGCTGGTGGCCCTTAAGCGGGTTGCGTCGTCTTGATCCGCGCAGCGGCGGTTATCATCCCGGTGATTTCCGCCTGCCCGCTTCGGCGAAGCAGCGCTTTGAAATCGGTGTCGGCGCCATCCTGACCCAGAACACCACCTGGAAACAGGTGGAAGGTTGCCTGGATGTGCTTGAAAGCGCCGGCCTGCTGGTATCTGATGCACTGTTGCAGGCGCCCGTGGAGGTCATCGAATCTGCGATCCGTCCCAGCGGTTATTTCCGCGTGAAGGCGCGTAAGCTCTGCGGGTTCAGCCGCTTTTTCCAGCAATGGGATCCGGAGCCGCCACCGCGACCGCAACTCCTTTCCGTCTGGGGGATTGGTGAAGAGACCGCTGATTCCATACTGCTTTATGCATATGGGCGACCGTTTTTCGTAGTGGATGCCTATACCCGGCGTCTGATGGCGCGCTTGACCGGGGAGGCGGCTCCCGGCTACGCCGGATTGCGGAAAAAAATAACAGCACCGTTTTTGCGCCTGGAAACCGCCCGGCGTGTGCAGGTATTCAATGAGTTCCACGCGCTGCTGGTCCACCTGGCCAAAACACATTGCCGCAGCCGGCCACTCTGCCGGGGATGCCCGCTTGAAACCGTCTGCATGAGCGCCGAAAGATAAGCGGGACGAGACACAATCGCTTTTGAATGAGCCCCGGGAGTGTGATATAATCCGTCCGACGGGAACAGAGGCTGTTTACCATGACCAATTTCAGAAATATCAATCGCAATATCAATCAGAAAGGACCACGTGGATTTCTCTTCTGGGTGGCTGCTTTTATCATGATCATCCTGTTGTGGAACCTGCTCTCGGATGTCTCATCCGGCGGCGTGGAAAAGTTGAGTTTCTCCCAGTTTATGGCCAAAGTGGAAAATGGCGAAGTCATTAACGCATACATTTCGGGAAATACCGTTTCAGGCAAGCTTGCAGACGCCGCGGGAACCGGCAATGTGCTGCGTTACGAGGCCGCGGTTCCCGTAAACTATCCCGACCTCATTGACAGTCTGCGCAAGCATGGCGTCAATATTGAAATCGAGGAACTGAACAAGAACGAGTGGCTTTCCATCCTGTTGTCTTCCGCTCCGCTGTTGATTTTGATCTTTTTCTGGGTGGCCCTGATGCGCCAGCAGAGCGGCGGCAAAGCGTTTACTTTCGGCAAGAGCAAGGCGCGCCTGTTCTCCGGAGAAAAAAACAAGGTTACGTTCAAAGACGTGGCCGGAGTCGAGGAAGCCAAGGATGAGCTCCAGGAGATCATTGAATTCCTGCGCGAACCCAAGCGTTTCCAGCGCCTGGGCGGAAAAATTCCCAAGGGCGTTTTGCTCATCGGTCCGCCGGGAACCGGCAAAACCCTGCTTGCCCGGGCCATTGCCGGTGAAGCCAATGTGCCGTTCTTTTCAATCTCCGGGTCCGATTTCGTGGAGCTATTCGTGGGTGTGGGCGCATCACGGGTGCGCGACCTCTTCGAGGAGGGCAAGAAGCACGCTCCCTGCCTGATCTTTATCGATGAAATCGATGCGGTCGGGCGCCAACGGGGCGCGGGACTGGGCGGTGGACACGATGAGCGGGAACAGACCCTTAACCAGTTGCTGGTGGAAATGGACGGCTTTGACGCCAATGAGGGAGTCATCATTATCGCCGCCACCAACCGTCCGGATATCCTTGATTCCGCACTGTTGCGCCCCGGGCGCTTCGATCGCCGCGTGGTGGTGTCCACTCCCGATGTGGGCGGACGGGAAGCCATCCTCAAGGTCCATGTGCGCAACATTCCCCTGGCGCGCAACGTCAGTTTGAAAGTGCTGGCGCGGTCCACCCCGGGATTTACCGGCGCCGATATCGCCAACCTGGTCAACGAGGCGGCGCTGCGGGCCAGCCGCCTGGACAAGAAAAAAGTCGAGATGAAAGACTTTGAATACGCCAAGGACAAGGTGCTCATGGGCTCCGAGCGCAAGAGCATGATCATCTCGGACAAAGAAAAGCGCATCACCGCCTACCATGAGGCCGGCCATGCCCTGATCGCCGCCCTGGAGAAAGAGGCCGACCCCCTGCACAAGGTCTCCATTATCCCCCGCGGCATGGCACTGGGGGTGACCCAGCAGCTTCCCCTCAACGACAAGTACACCTATTCAAAGGAGTATCTACAGGCACAATTGTCCGTTTTGCTGGCCGGGCGCGTCTCAGAAGAGATATTTCTGAACCAGATCACCACCGGAGCGGGAAACGACTTTGAGCGGGCCACCTCCATTGCGCGCAAGATGGTATGCGAGTGGGGCATGTCTCCCATGGGTCCCCTGGCTTTCGGCCAGAAAGACGAAATGGTGTTTCTCGGTCGCGACATGATGGTGCACAACGAATACTCAGAGGAGACGGCCCGCCAGATCGATCGGGAGATCAAGAAGATCATCGATGAGGCTTATGGCAATGCCCGTTCGATCATGGAAAAGCACCGCCGGGAACTGGAAACCATCGCCGGTTTGCTGTTGGAAAAAGAATCACTTTCCTCCGCGGAGATCCAATTGGTTCTTGCGGGAAAAGCGGATGAGGTGAAAGGCACAACCGGCAGTAAAAAGACCGCCGCCAAAACCAGTACAGCCAAAACCAGGCGCACATGATCGCTGAATTCATCATCAACGCTTTTTCCCGCTTCTCATTTGCGGATATACTGGACATCTTTTTTCTTTTCCTCTTGTTCTACTACCTCTTGCTCTTGATCAAAGGCACCAAGTCCTACCAGATGGCTGTAGGGCTGGTTCTGATTGGTTTGATTTCCGTAATTGCCGGGCTGCTGAAACTGACGGCTTTTTCATCTATTCTAAACAACTTCCTGACCTACCTGATTTTTGCCATAATCGTATTGTTTCAGGATGAGTTGCGCAAGATCCTGACGGAAATCGGCAGCAAACTTCGCACCCAGTATGATAAAGCCGACCGTGCCGAAATGGTGGATGAGATTGTGAACGCCGCCGCCGCCCTATCGCTTTCCAAAGTCGGAGCCATCATGGCCCTTGAGCGGGAAATCAACGTCAAAACGTACGTGAACAAGCCCGTAAAGATCGACGCCCTGGTGAGCAAGGACTTGTTGTTGACAATCTTTACCCCCAATTCTCCTTTGCATGACGGCGCCGTGATTATCAGCAAGGGGCGGATTGAACTGGCGCGATGTTTTTTCCCCTTGCCGCCGCTGTTGGAGCTGAGTCCCTCGGGCACCCGGCACCTGGCCGCCATCGGCATTACCCAACAAACGGACTGTCTGGCCGTGGTGGTATCAGAAGAAACGGGCAAGATTTCACTGGCCGTAGACGGTGAATTGATCCGCGGCCTGGACCGGGAAGGTTTGAAAAAACGCCTGCATCATCACACTTTGTGATCCAATGAATATACGTCGCATTCTCTTTAAAAATTTCGGACTCAGGATGGCCGCTCTGGCCATTGCGGTCGTGGTCTGGATACTGATCACCGGCAAACAGCGCACATACGAAGAAAAAGCGTTTGAAGTCGCGGTGGAATACTTTAACGTATCCAGAAACATCGATGTGCGTACCGTGCGGCCGGACCAGGTACGGATCAAGGTCAGGGGGACCACCAAGGAGATCCGCATGGTATCTGCGGACGACTTTCGCCTGCGAGTGGACCTGGCCGGGGTCAAGCACAGCAAGCGCATGAACCTGTTTACCGAGGATTTTTTGAAATTCCCTCCAGAACTTGAAATTATCTCGATCCACCCCAAGATGTTCGAAGTCGAGGTAGAGGAGTTCATGCGCAAGGAAGTCCCGGTGCGGGTGCGCTACCGGGGTCGCATGCGTCCCGGGGTGGTTTTGCTGAGCCGCACGCTGAATCCAGAAAAAGTGACCGTGTTCGGGTATCGTACCCAGATCCAGGACGTTACCATGGTGAATGCGGAAAAGGATGTCCAGTTGGACACCATTGAGCGCACCCAGACGTTGCGCATTCCCCTGCAGAAAACCGAGGATATCCTGCGATTTGAAGATACCGATACCGTGGAAGTGACCATCGAGGTGGAGAACCGCAATGCCGGTTCCCAATGACTCTCTTTTTGGCACGGACGGGATCCGCGGTCGCTGGGGAGTCGCCCCCCTTGATGCTGCTTCCATAGAATGCCTGGGTTCCGCCTTGGACATGGTGATGGGCCCCTGTCGCTTGTTGGTGGGTGAAGATCCGCGGGAGTCGTCATCGCGAATCCGCGATCACTTGCTGCGGGGTATGAGCCCACGTCAGCAAGTGGCAACTTGCGGCGTGATTCCTACTCCCGGTTTGTCTTGGGGGTTGCGAACCGGAGAGTGGGACTGGGGGATTATGATTACCGCTTCGCACAATCCCTGGATGGACAACGGCATCAAGCTCTTTGCCGGGGACGGCACCAAAGCGGACGACCGCACGCAAGAGCTGGTTACGGCCGCATTCCGACGGGCTGAGCCTAAAGCCGGCAGCGGCGCCCGGCAGTATCGGTGTCAGGTTGCGCATGAGTACGCCACTGAACTGCGCAAGTGGGGTGCGGATCTGAACGGGAACGGCATTTCCCTGGTTGTGGATGCAGCCAATGGCGCCGCGGCAAAAATCGCGCCTTCGTTGTTTTCAGACCTGGGATATCTCGTGGACATGCGCGGCGCGAATCCGGATGGGCGCAACATCAACGAAAATTGCGGCGCCACCCACGTTGAAACAATCCAATCTGCGGTGCGGGAAACCGGCGCGGACCTGGGCGTCACCCTGGATGGTGACGGCGACCGCGTCTTGTTCGTGGATTGCAGAGGAGGGTTGATCACCGGGGACCATGTCCTTTTCGCCCTGGCCGGTGGCATGCGAAAAGACCGCTCCCGCTGTCTTGAGGGTGTGGTGGGTACGGTAATGTCCAACCTGGGCCTGGAGCTGGAGTTGACCCGCCGCAAAATTGCATTCCTGCGCGCGCCGGTAGGCGACCGCCACGTGGCACGGGTCATGCGCGAAGCGGGATTCATCCTGGGCGGTGAGCCATCCGGACACACCATCTATTCGCCCCTGCAACCCACCGGCGATGGTTTGCTGACAACACTGCTGTTTCTGGGTGAGTTGGGAAATGAGCCCGCGGCAGCGGCCACCCGCCTGTGCCGCGAAATGACATGGTTTGCCCAGGAGACCCGTTCCATTCACGTAGAAAAGAAACGTGACCTGGATACCTGGCCTGAATTAAAGCAATTCAAGGTTCAAACCCTTAATCGTTATGGTGACCGTGTGCGCCTGCTCACCCGATACTCCGGCACCGAGCCCAAGCTGCGCCTGATGGCGGAAGCGGAGACAGAGGATCTGGTGCGCTCCATACTGGATGAATTGGAAGCGTTGGTGGGCAATGACCACAACCGGGATGCATGAAGTTGGTTGTTGTGTCGTCCGGCTTGAACACATGATTGAGACGGGGTACACTATGCAGTTGTACTCCTGCAAGGAGAGCAAAGGATGAAACTGGCGGTTAAGATCGATCAAGTGGCCACTCTTCGCCAAGCCAGGGAAGCCAGGGAGCCGGATCCCGTATACGCCGCCGTGCTGGCGGAGTTATCCGGCGCCGATGCCATCGTGGTGCACCTGCGCCAGGATCGTCGTCACATTCAGGAACGGGACTTGAAATTGTTGCGCACCATTGTCAAAACCAGCCTGATCATGGAAATGGTGCCGACCATGGACATGGCCAAGATCGCCCTGCGCACCAAACCGGATACATGTGTGCTGGTACCTGAAAGCGCGGAAGAGGTCACCAGCCGGGGTGGACTGGACGTGCAGATGTTTTCCGAAAAGATCGAAGAGGTTGCGGGAAACCTCAAAGCGGCCGGGATAGCTGTTTCGGTGTTGGTGGATGCGGATATGGAACAGGTCAAGGCGGTTCACCGCCTGGGAATCCGCGAGGTTCAAATCAACACCAAACCCTATGCCGAGAACTGGAACAACAGTTATGCGGTGATTGAATTGGAAAAATTGCGCAAAGCCGCGGCTTATGCCAAGAAACTCAACATGCGCATCCAGGCGGGACGCGGACTGGATTTTCAGAACGTTTCAGCCGTTGTTTCAGTTGGTGAGATTGACGGCCTCAGTATGGGACATTCGCTGATCGCCAATTCAGTATTCATGGGATTGGGCGAGTCGATCAAACGCATGAAGCTGCTGATCAGTCGCAAGCACTGAGCGCTTTCTCACAATTACCTCCGGATGCGCCGGAGCTTGAGAATCAAGGGAAAAACAGGAGAGAACCATGGTTGATATCGCTTTTCTGGGCGGCGGGCCCGCCGGATATGAAGGGGCCATAACGGCAGCGCGCCAGGGTTTGAAGGCCCTGGTGGTTGAAAAGCACAAGTTGGGGGGCACTTGTTTGCAGTGGGGATGCATCCCCACCAAGACCCTGATACACGCCGCCCGCATGCTTCAAATGGCCGCCGGCGGGCGTCGCTATGGCCTGCAGGGCGGAGAGGGTGTATCGCTTGACCCCGAAGCGTTGGACAAGCAGAAAGATCGAGTGGTATCCAAATTGACCCGTGGAATCGAGTTCCTGTTAAAAGAAAACGCAGTGGAATGGGAGAACGGCAGCGGTCGGGTTGTTGCGGGCGACACCATCCGCATGCAGGACGGACGTGAGATCAAGGCCCGGCACATCGTTATCGCGACCGGTTCACGCATGGCGGAGCTGCCCCACATAAAGATTGACGAAGAGCGTATCATCGGCTCGCGCCAAGCCCTGAATGTTTCCCCGCTGCCCGGGCGCCTCCTGGTGATCGGTGCCGGCGCCATCGGCATAGAGAATGCCTTTATCTATCGTTGGCTGGGTTCTGAAGTCACCGTGGTGGAACTCATGGATCAGATTGTTCCCGGCAGTGACATGGAGGTGGCCGCCATTTTAGCCGCCGAGATGAAAAAGCAGAAGATCCGTATCCATACGGCCACGCGCACCGGCTCGGTGCGTGTAGAGAATAAAGTGGTCAAGGCGGAATTTGAAAGTGCAGACAAACAGTGGGACGGGGAGTTCGACAAGGTGCTGCTGGCCGTGGGACGACGCCCCGTGACCATGGATGTTTTTGATCCCGCCCTGCCCATTCAACTGGACAAACAGGGTTTTATCCAGGTAGATGAGAATCTCAAGACCGGCCTGGAAGGTGTATACGCCTGCGGCGATGTAATTGGCCAACCCCTGTTGGCGCATAAGGCCTCTCATCAGGCCATGGCCATCGTCAACCATATCCTGCACGGCCGGCCCGTACACCATCATGCCGTACCCGCCGCTGTGTTTACGAATCCGGAGATGGCCTCTGTCGGCTTGACGGAAAAGGAGGCGCGGGAACGGTATGGAGACGAGTTGAAAGTCGGCCGCTTTCCATATGCCGCCGGTTCGCGTGCCAATGCCGTGGATGAGAAAGCCGGCCTGGTCAAGGTCCTGGCCGCACCGGACAATACGGTTCTGGGGGCACACATTGTGGGCGCTGAAGCCGCGGAACTGATTCCGCCCCTGACCCTGGCGGTAGAGAAAGGCATGAAAGCGGATGATCTGCTGAACCTGACCTTTGTTCATCCCACCCTGGGAGAAAATGTCTGGGAGGCCCTGGCCGCAATCTGTGGCCGGGCCGTGCATATCTGAAGCGCTTTGGGGAATTACAGATGAGGCGTGAATCCGTTAATTGTGCGGCCATGGATGTGGAACACTTCCTGGTTGATTATGGCCCTAACCGCATTGAGGAACGCGTTTCACTCAGCCGCCGCCGGCTTGGTGTCGGGAAGCGGATATGGCCGGATCACGAGGCAAATGCGGGGTGTTTCATCTCAGGACAGGTCTGCGGGAAATTGAATGGCATAAGGATTGCTTTCATGCCACAGGAGGAGTCATGCAACCCAAGGCAATGTGGATCGTCGCGCTGGTTTTATTAACAGCGTTTGCTTTGCACGCGGAGGATCATAATTTCAACGCGCGTACGCGGGTGTACGTGTATTCCATGGGCGGTAACTTTCACCTCACGGCTGCCGGTTCGGGACTGTGGCATGAAGTGGCGGCGGCGGATGACGGATTGTCCTTAACCGGGGGAATCGGGTTCAGTTTAATCAATGTTCATAATCGCTTTTTTCTAAACCTGGAAGCGGATTACACATCTTCCATGGTCCGATATCGGGGCTCGCGCGGCCGGGACATAAAGGCCCTGGCATTCATGATCCAGGGAGAATACCGTCTTGGGCAAGTTTCCCCGGTAAGTGTGTACGTCGGTATCGGGGTGGGTGTGATTGAAAAGGACAAGGCCCTGGTCCCGGGAATCTACGATGACTGGTTGCGGGTTGATCCCGTTACGGAAGCCACCTTTGCCGGCGAATTGGGTATCAAGGTCTCTGTTGTACGGCGCCTCATGTTCCGCGCCGCCCTGCGGTTTTACTCTGTGTCCACTGGATACGATGATATCGATTACTGGGGCGGCTACTGGAATCACTACCTGGATGTCTGGGTGGATGACTACGGCAGTGAACTATACGCCACCTCAATCATGGCCGGTCTGGAGTTGCATTTTTAGGTTCTCTTCCATTTTGTGTGGGTTTGGGGGTTATGCATATTTGAAAAAATGATAAGGCTGCATGAGAGTACCCTTTCGGGCACAAATACCCAGAGGGCACAGGTCACCGCTCACCA